>JBCDMB010000037.1 GCA_038744685.1 Verrucomicrobiota bacterium | reverse complement strand
CTGAGTTTGAGCGCGGCGGCAGAGAGCTCATTGTCGACCTCTCATCCAATTCGACGTTTACCAACGGCTCGACAACAGGATGGACTCCCTCTGGTGGAGGCAGCGTCGCCGTTGACGACGCAAACGACCAGATAGACGTTACTGGTAGTGGCAACAACGCGGGCGGGGCCTGCGGGCGTGCATTGTTGAGCGAAGAGCCAACCGCAGGGGACACGCTGGTGATCACAGCAGACGTGGCGGCAGTCGATTTCGGTGCTGCTAATGGATGGGCGTTAGGGATCGGCAATACGGCAGATACCTTCCTAATCACTGCTCCTGGTGTGTATACGTGGAGTGTGAGGTTGGACGCAGACATGTTGCCATCTGGCGTGCGCGTCGCGTTGGCAGGCGATCCGGGAGGATCAGTAACGATTTCGCTAAATTCCCTAAGTGTTGAGAGTGCAGGCGCCCTCACTGCCCTTGATTTTGATATGGGCACGGGCTACTACGTGCCTGATCTGTCGGGTAACGGCAACTATGCATTGCTGAGCGAGACCGGGACCGTTTGGACTGATCCGAAAACATCGGGCTACCTCATCGAGCCCGGCGTTGATGCCTACAACTCTGGCGCGGGCAATGTAGAATTGATCTCGTCGCTCCGGCCGATCCTTCCGGAGGGCGCGATGCTGACGCGCCTTAGTCTATGGAACCATAACACGGCTGAGGTAACGGGCACCCTCGATGTAAAACTCAGTTCTGGAGGCTCCAATCAAGAGATCGGCGACACACTGACGTTAAGCCTCCCTCTCGCGACCTCAGTAGTCAGGGGTAACTCATTTGGACTCAACATGACTGGTCCCGGCCAGCTGATCTCTACTCGCCGCAATATCGCCCTCACCGCCTCCGACCCGGACGCAACCAATCTCACTGTCCGTGCCGATTACATCGTCCTAGATCCCTCGCTGAACTGACCATGAAACACTTAGTATCTATAATTCTCTTCCCGCTCGCCCTCTTAGCGAGCGAGCCACAGCCGATCCTTGTCACGGTCGACGAGAACGCGGTCCACTTTAGAGTCGAGGGCAAGGGCGGGATGTATCCCAAGCCGTTGCCTTCAAGCGTCACCATCCCCGACGGAGCGACTACCGAATGGGACGGGGAGACTCTGACGCTGACCGTAATTGTCACGACTGCGGTCGAGGGCGAGGAGCCAACTTTTACCACGACTCCTTTCGTTCTCACGGAGGCAGAGATTGCCGAAGCGTGGGCTTACGTCCCACCGCCGCCGGAGCTGCCCTTGAGGGAACGTCTTCTAAACGTAGCAGGCGGTTTCCCGCCTGAGGTCCTCGCCGCGTTTCCATTCGACCGCGCCGCCTACTGGTTCGACCGCGACCGTCAGGACGTAGTCCAAGCTCTAATACAAGGCGTTGATGTGTCGGCCCAACCCCAAGCGATCCAGGACGCCAAAGCCGCGATGCTAGCTCAATTTCCAACCACAGAATAAAATGAAACTAACACACATACTGATACTCGCGGTCATCGGAATCGCACTCTCCCTAACGTCTGCCACGGCCAACCCTGATGCGTTTTTTCCGGGTGAGTTGATTGATCATACAGTTACGCATTCTCCGAACATCGATAACCATCAGATGAGGCTGGTTTTTAGTAAGAGTTTAAAGAGCCTACCCTCTCAGTCCGCAGTGGAAACTCGCCGTATCGTAAATCGGGAAGATTGGACATGGCTGGGGATCACGTTTCGCACAAAGCACACGGCGTTTGCGCTACCTCAAAGCGAGATCGATTTACTGGTCGAGATCGCTAAAGAAGAAGCGTGGTCTGACAGGAAAATCCTAGAGGTTTTGCGCGGCTATGATCGCACGCAGGTTTGGAAAGCGAGACGGGCACTGGGAGTCGATTACTTTGTGCCCCATCGAAAGGTCACGTCCGTAGACCGTATCAGGACAAATAGACGTTTGAACGGTCAGATTGCCAATGGCTGGTAGCGCAAGATGAACGACACCAATAGAACTATAAACACATGGGGAGCGCTTATCGCCGCTGCTGTGGTTTTGCTTGGTGCGGGCGTTTATATAGGTCGCGCAGAGATCCAAGCTTCATCCATGCAGGATGCGATTAAAGAGCTAAAAGAGAGCCAGCTACAAATGGCTAAATTCATACAAGTTTTCGCTCAGGGAGGTCAACGCTACAACTCTGATGATGCTTTGGAGCAGTGGCACCAATCACGCAGCAATTTCTACGAAATGGGACCTCAGTCATTCTGGTTGGAAAAGCCATTTCACATGCCAGACAACGCATCCCCTAATTAAAATGAACAATTTGAAACTCTCTTTGGTATTGGTTCTTGTAGTCGGGTTGGCAGGTTGTGAAACGCCAAAGCAGCAGACTTTTGCGCCAACCCCGAACGAGCTGGTGCAAGAGACAGTAACGGACTGGGTCCAGGGTGATTCTGGTCCAAGGCCAGAGGCCCAGTATAAAGACAAAGAAGCGTTTCTTAATTCAATTGAGGTCAGAGAGCTACGGGAATTGTCCGTCAAATACGGATACGATCCTAATACTCTGGTAGGAGCTACTTGGGAAATCGTAATCAACATTAACCACGAAGGACGATGAACACTCTTAAAGAGTTTACAAAAGGCATACCTCCGGTTCCTGACGAGCCTGCACAAGTGGAGGGCGATCAAGTATTTGAACCTAGAGTTAGCACCACGCTTGCACCAGAGGAGTTCACAGTAGCGTTCCCGCCTCCGCATTTGCCACAAGGTCAGACTGGAGCTTGCACGGCACATAGTGCGGTCCAAATGCTTTATTCTCAACAGTCGAGGATGCTTGGCAAACCGGCTGAGTTGATGTCCCCCATGGCTCTTTACTACAGAACCAGAGAGCTTGCCGGGAGGTTGAATGAAGATTCGGGAGCAACAAAGCGCGAAGTGCTGACTGCGCTCCGCGAGTCAGGAACGATACCATACAGGGTTTTCAAGAATCCGCAGCCCGTGACCAAACGCCCCCCCAATTACGAACCTATGACAAAAATCAAAGGTTTTTGGATCATGTGGGCTGGTGTGGAACAGAGTCCTCATCTAGTCAGAGATGCGATGTTCTTCGAGGGCCTCACTGTGAGCGTGCACGTGAGAATCCCGGAAGACGACATGAAAAGCAGGGTAGTGGCGCGGACAGGCATCTTCTCTGAGGTCGGCAATGATCTTTCTTTTGACGGCTATGGGCATGACATGTGCCTTTACGGGCAGCGCGTCATCAACGACAAGCCTTACGGTGTGACGCGCAATTCGTGGAACCACAAAGACTGGTATGTTCCGCTAGAGAATCTATCAAACCGACGCTACTGCTACGCGATATTCACTTTGGGACAGGGGTGGCCTTGAGATGAGCTATTTCGAGAACTACCCCGGCCCCTGTGAGCACCCACAAAATTCACTCTTCCGGGAGAAAGCGGCCCTCGACCGCAGAGAGCTTGCTGTGCGTGTCCTGTTGGGCGAACCTCAGTCGCTACCGGGCCAAGTCAAGGCATGGCTCGAATCCGAACAAAACCGGCTGGCAATCCAACATCGTTCTCTTGCCGCGAAATTGATCGGCGAAGAGGAGCCACCTCTCCGCTGATTTTTTGTAGGAAAAGGGTTTATCCCTCGACCCTTCACTTAAAACTTCGCTTTTCGACCCTTTAGTGAAGACATGTCGAACAAGCCTGCATCTCCTGAATGGTTCCGTGAACGCGGAGAAAAGCGTTTGGAGGATTGGTGGGAGTCCATACCCGTAGGCGAGTTTTACGGGCTCTGTGGGGCGCATTACGCGGTAGGTCCGCGTGAATTTGAATACATCCCTACGCCCAACGGGGAGTTCGGGTTTATCGATTCGGCCGGGCAGGATCACCGCCCCGACGTCTTTCGTCACGACTTTGGCTCGACTGACGTGGCCCGGGGCTTGCCCTACCTCTCTAAAATCGAGTTCCCGCAAGCCTACCTCATCCACGATTGGGATTTTTACCGCAATCATGCTTGTGCCCTAGTCGGCAAAGTCTACGACCGCACCCTGGAGCAAGCGGGCGCGACGCTCATTGAGTCCATCAAGACCTTGGTCGTCAAAGGGCATGACGGCGTCTTCTGGAAATGCCCGCCCCTCGTCGCCAACCGCATCTATCGCACCGTCACCTCCGCCGTAGCCCGCCGGATCTGGGAGGACCACACAAACCCAAAATCCCTTTCCATCGATTTGGCTCTGGACGCAACATCATGAAAAATCAACTCTCCAAACTCCTCGAAGCCGCTCTCGGCAAAGGCGGCCGAACGACCGCTCTGCTAGGCTTGGCGGCGACTCTTTTCCTTGGAGGTCCCTCTACCTCTCCCTCCGCTTCTGATGAGTCGTCCGATGACCCCGCTTTTATCCGGGTGGATGACGCTTCGGGAGAACCGGGCGCAACCGTGGCTATCCCTCCCGCCGCCGAGACCTCAGTCGAGAAGATTTCCCAAGGCTTCGCGCTCCTTACCGAAGGCGTCACGGGCCTCCTTGGGCTGAATTTTCAGGAACTCCTCTTCACGCTCTTGGCCCTTTGGCTGATGGCTGTTCGGGGTGTCGAGATGCCAAAAAAACCGAAACCTGCACCCGCCGCGCCCCCATCCGAATGAAAAACCTGATCATTTTTCCCCTCTGCCTGATTCTCTCAGGATGCGGGACGGGCGTTGGCGAGTTCTTCTCCGGCGTCAATACCGCCAAGGACATTCAGAAAGAAGAGAATCAGGCCGTCAAAGACATCCTTGCGGCTATCAAGGAACTGCCCGCGCAAGTGATCGGGGAAATCATCGTCCCGCCCGGTTGGGCAAACAACACAGACGAGAACGTAGTCTTCAAAATCACTGTCAGAGAGTCCATGCAGCTCACCCTCTTTCAGGCGATGCAGCTCGCGAAGTTCGACCTCTCCGATCCGCTCTTTCTCCGTTACGCGCAGACCTTCTTGCCCGCTGTCCTCTACTTTGGCGGCCGCTACTATGATGACCGCGCGGCCCAACGCTCATCCGAGACGAATCGCCTCATCATCAACCGTCAATACGACTACCTTGAAGATCAAACGTCTCTTAACGATCAACTCCAGTTCGTAGGCGAAGGCACCGTTCTCCTAAACCCTCCCGCTGATGCGGAAGTTGAACCGGTTACGCCGTGAGGTTCTACCGCATCAACTGGCACAAGCGCCTTCCCGCCGTCCGCGTGCCCGTGCCCACCGTGGGCACGCTGGAGGCCGTCCTCACGATCGAGAGTGAGGAATACGGCGGCCCGGATGAAGGCGCCCGCCTGCTCAACCTCCTTCTCTATCGGCGAACCCCTCGGGATTGGCTCGCTTCCTGGCTCTTCCTCCTCTTTGGAGGCCCCTCCGCCTACAGCCTCCTCATCGAGAACGTCTTCGATACCGACCGCTTTTTCTCCGAGCTGGGCAAAAAGCCCCGCAAAAGCGCCCGCCGCTCCAAGCATCCCACTCCGGAGAAGAACCTCCGCGAGCTACGGGCAGAAATCGCCCGCCTAGCTGTCGAGCAAAAGGTGACCCCGGCGGAAATCCGCGCTCTGGAGCTGCCGGATTTCTACCGCATCCAAGCCAGCCTTGACGAAGCCAAGCTCAACCAACGCAAATGGGAAGCCTCCCTCAATGGCCGGAAAATTCGCTAGGCCAAGATTCCGCAACGGGAGGGACAAAGCGGAACCAAGTTACTCTCATTTCCTCCCAACGAAAGTCCTAGCGCGGTCGCTCAACCGCTTCCGCCGTAAACGCCTCACCCGGGTCCGCGACAACGTCGCCCCTCTTTAACTTCTAACTTCTCCCTTCAAACTTCCCATGGCTCGCTCGGAACTGGAGATCCTCATCGACATACAGTCGAAGCTCGGAGGCATCCACGAATCCGCCCGGGCCATGTCGGGGCTGGATAAGAAGTCACACAAGACCTTCCAGAGGATTAAAGATGGCGCTAAAGGTGCCTATCGATGGATGAACCGGCTAGCGGTTGTGGGTATCGCTGGAGTCACCGCAGGGTTAACCGCCGCCGCCAAGGCATCGATTGATTACGGCTCGACCATGTCCGACATAGCGACCCGTAATCAAATGGGGATCGAGGAGTTCCAAGCCCTGAACGATGTCGCCCGGGAAGCAGGCGTAGGCCAAGAAGTTCTTGAGCGCGGAATCCGCAATTCGATAGGGCGGCTGCAGGAAGCCGCAGACGGCAATCGACGCTATGCGGATGCCGTGAACCGTCTAGGGTTGGACCTAGGCGCGTTGATGAAACTGCCCGTTGAACGGCGCTTGGAGGCGTTTGGGCAAGCCTTTGTCAACGCAACCAACAAATCCGAAGCCTTCCGGGACATCCAAGCCATCCTGGGGGAACGCGCCGGTCCCATGCTCTTGGAAGTCCTCGAAAAGCTGGGCACGCAAGGCTACGACGTGTTGGCTGAAAAGGCCCGTGAAACCGGCAATGTCATGGCGGATTCAACCGCCCGCAGCCTTGACCGCGCTGCAGACGCAATTGAAGCCTTCAAGACCCGTGCGACGATCAAAGTCGGTGAGATTATTGCGGGGGAATCCGACGGCGCCGCCGCCAAAATCTTTGGCCTCCAACTGCTCAAAGCGGCGAGCAAGTTTGCTGAATTCATTGTTAAAATCCCCGTCCGGTTCGGTGTTTTGCTAAAGTCGGTCCTTCTCGAAGCTGGATCACAGCTAGGCTCTCGCTTCGATCTGATTGGGCAGACTCTCAAAGTAAATTTAATGGCCGCCGTAAACGCGGTATTTCAGAGAATCCCGGGAATTTCGGATGAACTCAAAGATGCGTTTTCAAGTGCTGTAAATGCCAACGAGAAGCTTCTGGAAGCCATGGGGCGAAAAGTCGAAAGAGAGACTCCCGGTTTCTTTGAAGGAGTGGGCAATCGATACAGTGACGACATGGAGGCCGTAGACCAGTTCTTCAAAGACAGCCCCATTTTTGGTGGCACTCAGGGAACCATTGACGACACTATAGAAGCCCTTCGCGGCGAACTCCGTTCCTTTCAGGAAGCGGACAAAGCCAAGAACGAGCTGGAAAACCTCCGGGTAGAAATCGACCGCCAAGGCGAAGGCGCAACTACCCCGGCAACCGACGAATCCACCAGCCTCAACGAAGCCGCCGAAGAACTCAAAACCGCCGCCTCCGATCTCCAGTCCTCCGCCAAAGAGCAATCCGACTTTGAGCGCCTCAAGAACACTCCCGGTGCGCGGACCGATCGCTTCCGTCACTCGGACGGCACCCTTGGCGAGCGTGTCTTCATTGGCGGTAGTTTCGCCGCCGATTCCTTTGGCAACGTCAACCCCCGTTTCCGCGAGAATCCATCCGGCATCGGCGCCCGCCTCGCAGAAGGCATGAACGCGACCCGCGATCGTATTGCTGGCATCGATTCCACTGCCCCAGAAAGCTCCGGCGGTGAATCCGGCAGTCAAAATGCCACCGGCATGCCCAAAACGGCCAAAGCCCTTACCGACCTCAAAGCTGTCATCGAACAGGCGGACACCGAAAACGCCGCCAAAGTTGCCGAGCTCGGGCAAGCCCTTGAGCAAAAAGGGCAGGAAAACAAAGCCGCTCATGACCGCATCATAGAAATCGTCAAAAACCAGAGGAACTAGCCCCATGGCTACCTGGACTCTTACGATTGACGGAGCCTCCAAAACGCTCGCAGCGTGGGGGCTCAAAGCCGTTCTCATCCTACGTTCTCGGGGCCAAGACGAGCTGAACCTTACCGGCAAAACTGCCGATGCTGCCTCGCCTCCCATGCAGGGCGGTGAGGCGGTCGCCCTCTTCAAAGACGGCGCCCGCGTCTTTGCCGGAGAGTGCGTCCCGGCAGAGTGCGAAGCCTCCGGCCGCACGGAAGGTTTCAACCTATCGGTCATGGGGCCCCTCCATTTTTTGCGAACGCACATCTACGAACAAAAAGTCTTGGATCTTCAGGCCGATCCCGTCGCCCCGGTCGATCCCGTGGAGTGGACGACGGAAGTCACCCTCTTTCAAGACGAGTCGGCTACCCGCTCCACCACGCTCGACCAACTCCGCGACGCTATCGCGCAAACCACACGCTTTCAGGAAGGGAATTTTGCCCTCTCTGCCGTCGATCCTGTTTCCGAGACCGCCGATTCCATCTTCCTCTCGGACGTCATCCGCCGCTGCCTCCGCTGGCACCCGCAGAGTGTCTCTTGGTTCGATTACTCGGGCGGCGGCGTTCCCTCGCTAAACATCCAGCAGTCCGGTTTGCCCACGCTTTCTTTGCCCTTCGACCAAAACGGCGGCTTTAAGGTCAAGCCCCGCCCGGATCTTCATTTTACCGGCGTCGTCATTCGCTATCGGAACGCCTTTAGAGCAGGCGAGGCCCCGGTAAACGTCACCGATTCCGCAGGCTCCTCCACCTCGGGCGAAAACACCCTCGTTTTAACCTATGACCTTGGCGGAAACACCGTTGAGCCAAGCGGCCTCGCTGCAGTCCTTTACGCCGGCTTCTCAAGCCTTCCCTATGAATTCATCTACGCCCTTAACGAAGAGGAGTGTTCCCCCGGCATCCACCTCGGGAAAGCGGGTAACATCACAGGAGGCAACGCCGCATGGGCCTCCATGAATTCCCCCATTCAGGAGGCCGTTTACGACATCCACGCCGGGACAACCGTGTTGCAGGGCGCACCGCTCCCCACCCAGGAGCTAAACGACCTCATCGAGCTTCTTCGCCTCAAGACCTATCCAAACGCCCCAGACGGCGGCCGCGCAAGCACTCAGGAGCCCTTCCAACCGGAAAGCCCCGGTGCTCCTTGGACCAGTTACAAAATCTCTCCCACCTCATTCAAAATCTCTCCCGGTTACATCGGCGCCGCGTCTCTCTCCAATCCGGATTCAACCTACAGTGGGAACGGTGAATGTTGGATCCGGGTCGACGTGGATGACGACGGCGGGGCGACCAGTTGCAGCGTCTCAAGTGGAGGTTCGCCTCCGTCTCCCTCCGCCTCGACAGCGATTATCCCGCTAAACACTTTCTTCACCGAAGACGGCGAAGTGAACGTCAACGACGGTTTGAGCGGAAACAAAGCCTTCTTCTCGATTGGGGTCTCCAACGGGCATTTGTGGATTTGATCGATGAGCATCGGCGGCACCATATCGGTCTGTCAGAGGGCAGATGAAAGCAAATACTGGCACCTATTCGGCTGCCCACGAATCTCCATAGCGGGATCGGGCGAACGCCGCCGCGCGACGATCAAAGGATTCTACGTCGACGGGGAACAAACCCTAGCCCGTTACGCCAAGGCCAACTTCAGTGGATTCCAACAAAGGAACCAACAAAGCACCAGATTCTGCGGTCCTTTCTCTGACCATCCTGGCGAAAACGACTTCACGGATATTGTCAGAAACACCTATTCCGGCGGACACTCAATCAATCTCACCTCCGGAGATTTTGAAATTGAGGAGCAAGGCACAGAGACCCGGTTTAGTTCCAGTTTTACGTGCTCACGAGGTCCATTCACTGAGGAATTTACAAACGGGATCGCTCGTCCCCGTTATGACCAATCCACACCAATCCCCAACCCGAACACCGTTGCGGCGAGCAACTCCGAGACATCTGTCGTCTTGGGAAACCTCTACAATCTGGACGCGCAAGGAGTAGACACCACCACGTCCTCTGGAGCGGGTTGGACAATCAACCTCGCTGAGCCAATGGACTTCAATGCGATCCTAGAGGCGATGGAGGCGCAGGAAATCACCGGATTTCCCCAGAGCATATGGACAGGGACCAACGAAAACACCGACATCCAACGAGAGAGCTTCCCCCTGGAGAAAACCACCGCAAAGTACGGTTTCCTCTGTCAGGACCTCATTAAAAACAAGAAATACGTCGTGAGGGGCAAAATCCAGCAAGCGAGGGAAATTTTGGACGACTTCGGAGATTGGGAGGATTATGAAGACTTGGAAGAACAGTTCACCGCCTCCGGGCGCAAAGAACTCCTGTTCGCAGAGACTGAGGAAGAAGACCCCGAATTATCTGATATCACTCCGACGGAAGACTTGCCTCACGAAGAGGGATTTATATATCGAATAATCGACGTCACAATTGAGGCCACACACCCAATTCAATAGCCCAAAAAAACCCAAAAATCGTCCAAGAATTAAAGGCCATTGGACATTTTCAATAGACCTATCATTAAATAGCGAACCCTCCCAAGGTTTGCTAAACCGGTGAACCCTGAAAGGGGTTCCACGGGTTCGAATCCCGTCCTCTCCGCCATTCGACGCGCTTCGCTTGCTCCTCAAAACCGAAACTGAATGGTCACTTCGAAGAAATCCAGACTTTGCGAGGGGCCGGTATCTTCAATGAAACTACCAGGAGCAAAGTGACTGTAGATTGCGGTAAAGCTTAGCTCTCTTGTGAGGGCATAGGATGTATTTAAAGAAAACGCGGTCCCGACGTATCTCTCGTTGCTTTCAAGGCCGGCCCTTATGATTTGTCCGCTTGGCGAATAAACTCCGTCGGTGGTTTCAAGTCTCCAGAAGAAGTTCACATCGGCGGTGATCTCCCAGTCGTCGGTGGGCGATACGGTTACGAAAGGGTGGAGGTTGAAGAAATTTCGGGGGCCTAGAATAGCCGCATCCGAGAAGTAATTCCCACGAGGATAGAGTGGGTTGAATGTGTTGAGCCGAGAGCTGTCGGGATCCCGGTTCCCGCTGGCGACATTTGCGTTGATTGCGAAGCGGGGAGTCCATGCCCATTGGTCCACGGTGTATCCGGTATCGGTCGCAATCGACCAGGCAAGGATCTCATCGGAACCAAAGTCACCAAACTGGAACATGGCTTCCCAGTTCCAGTCAAAGTTGTGCGAGGTCCCGAAGAACCGCGTTCCCAAAGTATGTCTGGTTTCTTTCGCAGTTCCTATGGTGTAAGTGCTCTCGTTATTCTGATAGCCAAGATAATAGACATCCAAATGGCCGATTGGAAGGAGACCTGCGTCCGCGGTAGCATAGACACCCCATAGGCTCTGGTCGTTATTCGTCACGTCATCAAAAACACCTTCCCTCGTTTCGACGGGTCGGCCAAAGAGGGCATCAATTCTCCATGAGGGGATTGTTGAAAGCAGTCTTGCGGCGTCGAAAGTGCGTCGGACGTTCGGTCCCTCCCTCGCATCGACCAAGCGCCCCGAGCCAAATTCAAGTTCCTGACGAACTGCTCGAACGGTGACTTCGCTTTCTCCTGCGTCGACTACTTTGAGATCGACGAAAGCGTTGAGGAAATCGAGGTGGTTGTCATCGACAGGACTGGGTCCGGTTTCCCGACCGACGACAACAGCACTAATGAGTTGGACG
Source organism: Verrucomicrobiota bacterium (assembly GCA_038744685.1). Taxonomy (NCBI): domain Bacteria; kingdom Pseudomonadati; phylum Verrucomicrobiota; species Verrucomicrobiota bacterium. The sequence continues at coordinate 17,354 of JBCDMB010000037.1, read as the reverse complement.
AAGGCACGAAATCGGTCGCCGTAGTAAAGGTCTCCGTGAGCCATGTAGCGCTGGAGCCAAGCCCCATCATCATCCTGAACCGTTTCGCCGAAGTCCGGGTTTTCCAGGTATTCATATCTCTGGCGGATGAGTCCGCCAAAACTAATGAAGTTGTCTGGACTGTCTCCAAGTTGAACGAATTTGATCTGCTCGAGAAGGCGGGGACTATTCTGAAGATCCTGATAGCCTCTCGCATCTTCTTGAAAAGCGAGCTTCCTGAGTGGCGGGAGGTCAGTAAACGTGCGGTCTTGGTCCTGGCCCTCTAGAATAGGAGAAATTAAAGCCGATAACCCGAGGCAAAAAATGGCAGCAGGAGCTACGCCGATGGTGAATCGGATCTTTGCCATAGAACCTCAAAAAGTTCGAAGTGGGAGGTTGCCTTCCTCTATTTTGAGACGAAAAACGCAGTGATGCTCATGCTTACCAAGTCGTTCACCAGGTGCATGCCCAGGCGTTCAAAAAATTTGCCCGATCCGTAGAGAGCACCTAGCTCGGTCCGGTCAAAATTAAAGTTGGATTGGAATACGTAGCCCTCTTCGATGGGTTCAACGAGTGCTTCGATTTCGAGATTCAGCGTCCTACCCCTCGCCTCAAGCGTGCCGGAGACCGAAAAGTTCGGTTTCCCATAGGTGGCACCTTCTATCGGTTGCACGCTGAGCAGTTTGAAAGATGCCTCTGGGTGGTTTTCGACGTCAAAAAAGTCTGCACTGGCGAGGTGGCCGATCAGCGAACTGGCTAGAGTAGGATCAGTGATGTCTTCCGTAGTCATCTTTCGAAGGTCGACGATGACTTCTCCTGCCACCGGAGAGCCTGAGGCATCTACTTCAAGAAACCCGGATGACGCGGCAATCTCTCCGTTGTGTTGGTTCATAAGGTTACGGCCCACCCAACGGACTTTCGTCTTCTCGGAATTGAGAGAAAGGATCTGCTCAGAGTTGGTCTTGGAAGAAGAGGCGCCTTCTCCTTCAATATCGCGTGACTCCGCAAGCCAACTCCCCAAACCACCTTCGAGGATGGAGACGTTGCTGTAGCCAAGGTATTGTAATCTTCCAAGGGCAGCGAGGTCTGCCTTATAAGGGTCACCGTCTCCGTAAACGAGTATCGGTGTGGATTTGTCTGGATAGGCTTCTGGAACCTTCTCAAGAAAATCGACTTGATAGACGCAGTGGTTCACGGTGCCCGGGATGTGAGCTTCGGCATAGGCCTCGGGCGTGCGCACGTCGAAGATGAGCCCTTCAAAGGAGTCTAGGTCGTCTGCTTTGACGAACTGGCAGGTGTCTGGATCAGGAAGCATGGTTTTGGATTTGATTGGAGGATGGTGAGGTTTAGTGGGCTTACCAAACCTGAGAAAAGTGTTGGACTACGGGGGGTTCCGATCCGACATGATAGGCTAAAAGTTCCTCTTCGAGCAAACGATCTTCCTCCGTAAACCGCTCATGGCTTCGGATGTGGTCGGTTTCGGTTGCGTGCTGGAAAACTTCATGGATGACGCCAGGATTTTCCGGGTCCGCATAGATGCCCCAGAAGTTGGCACCATCCCGAAGGCGAATGGAGCGAAGCGACTGTGCTTTTTGAATAAAGTCTTTCGTTTTCGCCGGATCAATTCGGTAGGTCTTCTGGAGGAGGACGGGTCGTTCGGTAGATTCTCCCCCAGGCAGGTTGGGCATGGGCCAGTGGTGCGCGGGAGCGAGGTTGCTTTTGCCTCCATCGCGCAGTGGGAGTTTTCGAGTGAAGAACCATGCGACGATTTGGAGGCCTGCTGCGACCAAAAGGGTATGCCTACTGCCGATAAGGTCGGCTACCGTCCCCCAAAGGAGACTTCCGATGGCCATTCCACCGAAGAAGATAAGGAGGTAAACTGAAAGGGCCCGCCCGCGCACCCAAGGCGGGAGGGTTGCCTGCGCGCCGACATTGAATGTGGACAGCAAGCTCAACCACGAAGCTCCCCCGAAGAAAAGAATGGGCAGGAGAATCCAGAAACTCTGGACCAATCCAAGTGCGACGGTGACTCCGGCGAAGACAAATCCGCCAATCGTGATCAAGGCAGCCGGGCTAAAATGCTTCTTCAGAAGAGAAATTTGCGAGGCTATGGCCACGGCGCCGGCTCCGAGGGAACCAAGGAGGATTCCGTATTCAGTCGCGTTTAGGCCGAGATCCCTTCGCGCGACGATCGGCAGCAACGCCCAGACGGCACTGGCACTCACCATAAAACAGCCGATCCGGTAAAGGACGGCGAGAAATTGGGGAGCATGAAAGATGTAGCGCAGTCCGGTAACCACCGCGGCCCAGAAGTATTCGGGCGGCAAATCCTGTTTTTGGGTCGGTCGCTTCCATCGCCACAATGCGAACGAAATGTAGACGAAGGAGATTGCGTTTAGCACGAAGACTAGGGTGGGGCCAGCGAGGGCAACGAGGATTCCCGCTGCAGCTGGACCAATCGCCCGGGCGATGTTGATTCCCATTCCGTTCAGGGCGACCGCCTTGGGGAGTTCCGACTTATCGACCAGCTCGGGAACGACGGCTTGCCACGCAGGTGCGGTCATCGCTGTAGCGAGCCCTAGAAGGAAGGAAAACGCCAAAAGAGTAGCCGGAGTGTAACCGATGGTGAGTCCGACAATGGCGAGGGCACCTGCAGCGATTGCGGCACCGATCTGGACGGCGAAGAGGTATTTGCGGCGGTCGAGTAGGTCGGTGAGGACGCCAGCAGGCAACGCAAAGAAGAAGAATGGTAGAGTGAGGGAGGTCTGGACGAGCGCGACCATGAGCGGCGAGTCACTCAAATCGGTCATCAGCCAGGCGGCTCCTACCTCGTGCATCCAATGCCCGACGTTGGAAATGACGGTGGCGATCCAGAGGGATCGGAAGACTTTGTTTTTTAGCGGAGAGAAGGAATCCATTGGTTGTGCTCGTCTATTGCTTCACTCTTCGCTCCAAAATGAGATCCAGGCTTGGACGCCCGCTGCTGGTAAGTGCGAGGAAAACGAAGCCGACAAAGTAAAGCAATGCGACTTCGTTACTCGCTCCTTGACTAGCATTCCAGTAGAGTGCTACAACAAGAGTCGAGGCCACAAGGAGAGCGTTGAGACGAGTCAGCAAGCCAGTCGCGACCGCCAGACTGCAGATGAACTGGACCAGGCCAGCGACTGTCGCCATCAAAGCGGGAAACGGCAGTCCCAGTGCGACGACCAGATCAATATCCCTCCACGGTTCGCCTGTCGTGAAGTAGTTGATTGCGCCAATTATCTTCGGCCAGCCGTGAATGATCGAGGTCGTCACTCCGAGAAAAAGAGCGAAGAGGGCGATGGAGCGGTCTTTCAACGACTCCCCGACTTGGGGCGACAATAACAGTCTAAGAGTCTTTTGCCAAAGCGTCGGTTGTTTTGGTGTCGATGGGTCTAGTGAAGATATGATCGGTTTGGGTGGTTTGCTCAGCCATTTTCCGGAGAGCTTTACGATCAACGGCATCACAATCCAGCTGAGTGCGGCGACGACAAAGATGTTGAAGGCGAAGTTGTCGAAAGGAAATCGCAGGCCGTAGGTGCCGACGAGGATCGGCATCAGGATCATAAGAAGAGGAGTCGTTACCAGATTGACACCGATCCAGGTGACCAAAGCCATTTTCCACACCGGTGGAGGCGGGCTGGTGCCTCCCTCCCGAAAGAACGCTTCGAGTCCGTGGAGTTCCCTGTGCTCCGCTGGTCCTTCTACGAATCCCTCGACGTGCGATTCCCAGTTGCGAAACGAATCGGATTGGTAGAAGGCATCGCGCGACTCTTCGTCTGGAAATGACCGGAGGATTCCATAGTGGTTCGATTTTTCATCCTCCAATGGAGTCACCAGTTGAGCTCCGGTAGTGTTCGCATCTGCAATCGACTCGGAAAAAAAACTTCGAATCGCCGCTTCAAAGTCCGCTTCTTTCCCGCGCTGGACTTTTCTAGTGATGAGGCAGTGGATCATAGCGCTTTGGGTTGCAGCGAGTCACCTAATACCAAATTTAAGAAGGATTGACAGTTATGGTGCAGCTCGGAATCGAAGCAGCGCAAGGCGCAGGGATTGGATGCGTATCGAGATACGCGTCGATCCCTGCAACGCCGCGACCTTCGATTCCGGGCGCATCCTTACAGGACGGGCGTGGGATGAGCCTGAGCTGCGTTAGCCCGATTGGTACGGGTCGCAGACCCGCCTCCAATCGGGCCGCCTTGCTCAGACTCATCCCCCATCTCGCCATAACTATCAATCCTTCTTAAATTTGGTATAAGGACGAACAAATCCACCGTAGTTGTGGACAGGGGTCCATTCGGCTAGCTCCGGCAGATCTTCCGGAGCTAGTGCCTGAAACGGTCCTTTCGCGTAGACTACTTCTCCATCGAGAACGGTCAGGACGGACTCCAGATCGCGGATCGCATCTTCCTCAATGGTGAAGTAGTCGTCAGAGAGGATTGAAAAGTCGGCGAGGAGGCCAGGCTCGATCCTGCCCTTGACGTCTTCCTCCCGCGAGAACCATGCATTGTCGGTGTAGAGTTTCAGAGCGGTGTGTCGGTCGAGCCGGTTTGCCTCACCGATCAGGGTGGAGCCTCCCATGCCCTTACCGCTGACCGTCCAATGAATGGAGAGCCACGGATTGTAGCTGGAGACCCGGGTGGCATCGGTTCCGTTTCCGAGAGGAACACCCATTTCCATGATCTTTTTCAAGGGTGGCGCATCGTTGGCCATTCCCTCGCCATAGCGATCGAGGAACTGCTTTTCCTGGAAAGCGATTCGGTTTTGGACCGAAATCCCTCCACCCATTCTCGCGATACGCTCGATGTTCCGTTCTCCAATTGTTTCCCCGTGATCGAAGATCCAATGAAGGCCTTCAAGAGGATACTCTCGATTCACCGTTTCCAAAACGTTGAGGATCCGGGTCGCACTTTCGTCGTAGGTGGCATGGAATCGGAAAGGCCACCTTTTGCGGGCGAGTAGTTCGACGACTTGGAAAAGCTCCTCTTCCATGGTTGGTTTGAAATCAGGTCTTGGGAGAATAAAGTCCTCAAAGTCGTAGGCGGACGCGCGGAGCATCTCACCAGCGCCGTTGATCTTTAGCATAGCGTCTCCTTCGTCGGGCGAGAATGCGTCTGTCCAACGTTGGAAGTCCTCGAGTTCCTTCCCGGCTTTTTGAGCAAACAAGTTAAAGCCGATTCGTGTGGTGAGCTTTCTCTCATCGTGGAGCTTTCGGATCACTCCATAGTCGTCGGGGTAATTGAGGAATCCACCTCCAGCATCGAGGAAACCAGTCACCCCGAAGCGATTCATCTCCCTCATAAAGTGCTGACTGGAGAGGTAGGCCTCGTCTTCATCGAGTTTCGGCAACATGTTGAGCAGAGAGTAGAGGATTACGGCACTGGGAACGGCGATGAACATGCCGGTAGGATCGCCACTGTGGTCGCGGATGATCCTTCCCATTGGGAAAGAATCCGGACTGCCTCTTTCGAATCCCAGTTGGCGGATACCCGCCTTATTGAGAATGGCGTAATCGTAGAGATGGAGAACGTAGGCTGGTGTATCACCGGTTGCGGCGTTGATTTCGTCGATCGTTGGGTGACGTTGCTCCCTGAATTGGGCGTAGCTCCAACCTCCGACTACGCGCACCCACTGGCCGGGTGGAGTTCGCTCGGCCTGTTCCTTGAGCCGGAACAGAGCTTCTGACAGAGAGGTTTGCGCATCCCACCGAAGCTCCATTGAATAGTTGAGGCCCTGACGAATTCCGTGAATGTGAGAGTCGTTCAGGCCGGGAATCAGTCGTTGCCCTTTGGCATCGATGACTTGGGTAGAAGGATCTTGGAACGGGAGAACGTCTTTCTCTTCCCCAACGGCTAAGAACTTTCCGCTGGCTGCAGCAAGGCAGGACGCCTCGGGTTGTTTTGGATTCATCGTCGTGATTTTGGCGTTTTTGACGATGACAGAGGCAGTGGTTTCGGAGCTCATTGATCAAAAGTGTCAGGTGATGGTTGGATTGAAGTGTGCTTTCTCGTAATCGGAAGATTCCGGTGGCCAGCCACGGCTGAATGGCACTTGGAAGTTGAGTTTTTGTAGCATCCACCACCAGGTGGATGATTCTGATGAGGCGTGGTCGTTCTTCTATTGCTGCCCATCGGTCTTCGCGACCGACGCTAGGGACTCTTGCTTCTCAAACTCTTTAACCAAATGCCATTCGCTCGAACTGATTTATCGTGGCGGTGGAAGTGCTACCATTGCTTAGTGCACCGAACCTTCGGATGGTGTTACGACGTGTGCGTTGCTTGCCGCCTGTGGTAGTTTGTGAACCATCGTTCCGGCATACTCTGCCCCTGCGCCGTAAGCACCCGCGTGCTTCTTAAGGATGCCCATGAGCACGTCGTAGTGATCGTGATTTGCCCAATCGCGTTGCCACTCGAGAAGAGCCGCGATTGTGGTCAGGCGAACCGCACCTGCTTGGACCATTCGGCTGAGAGCAGCATCGTGAGCCGCCACCGAAGTGGCTCCGCAACAATCCTCCACGACGTAGATGTTGTAGCCGGCGCCAATCATCGAGACAGTCGCCCAGGCTGTGCACACTTCTGTCCAGAGACCTGTCATGATGATGTTTTTCTTTCCGGTAGCCTCAATCGCCTTACGGAAACCAATGTCGTCCCAGGAGTTCATACTGGTTCGTTCAATAGGCTGCTGATCAGGGAAAACGTCCATGAGCTCTGGCCATATGTATCCACTAAAACCTTCGGTCTCGACAGCGGTAAGGATTGCGGGGACCCCGTATTCCTTGGCGCACTTGGCAAGCAGAACTGTGTTGTTGATGAGAGTTTGGCGGTCAATGTTCGCGACCCCAAATGTCATCTGTGGTTGATGATCAATGAAGACGACAGCGGTGTCTTCAGCGGTGAACAGCTTTGTGTAGTCCATGGTGTTTATTTTTTTGTAGTCTGTGGTGTTGATGAGAGTGTGCTCAGGCGTTCGGGTAGTAGCCTCCGAACTCGTTTACTGGTGACCATCCGGGAGTGAGCTTGGGTAGAACGGGAGCGTGCTTTTCGTATTTGCCGTTTCCGTGGACTACGCGTCCGCCGACGACAGTCATGTCGGACCGGATACCACGGATTCCGCCGTCAGGAATGCTCAGGTAATCGCGGTCAAGGAGGGCAAAGTCGGCCAGCTGACCTTTTTCGATTGCACCCTTGTCTTGGTCCTCGCCAGTGAACCAGGCGCTTCCCTTGGTCCAAATGCGGAGAGCTTCGAGTCGATCCAGGAGGTTCTCATCTCCGTACATTTGGAGGCCGCTCAACGACTTTCCGGTGACCAGCCATTCGAGTGAAAGCCAAGGGTTGTAGCTGGAAACACGAGTGGAGTCCGTCCCGCCACCGACGGGGATTCCCATGTCAAGCATCTTGCGGACAGGCGGAGTCTGGGCGAGTTCCTCGGGACCGTATTGTTGAACAAAGTCTTCTGCTTGGTAGATGATACGGTTTTGAATAGCGATTCCGCCACCTAGGTTCGCGATTTTCTCAAGGTTGTGATCGGTGATTGTCTCAGCGTGGTCAATACACCAGTGGGGTGAAAGGCCTCCGAGCTCGTGAGCCACCTTTTCATAAACCGGAAGGAGTCGGTCAATCGTCTCGTTGTAGGTCATGTGCTGGCGGGAAGGCCAACCAGCGGAGTGAATTGTCCGCAGGATGTGTTCCTGCCGGAGTTCCGCGTCGGGATCGATATCCGGGCGCGGCATGCGGAAAATTTCGTAGTCGTAGGCGGCCCAGCAGATATTCTCTCCAGCTCCGACGAAGCGTAGCATATCGTCTCCCTGGCCTGCTTTCCAGGTCTTCGTCCAGCGGCGGTAATCATCGTCCTCCTGGCCTTTTACCTGAGGGAAAGTGGAGTAGCCGACTCGAACCGTCTGGTCCCCCTGGTCGTGAAGTTTCTGGATCACATCATAAGCGGTCGGAAAGACCATTCCACCACCTCCGCAATCGGCGACGCTTGTGATTCCGAAGCCGTTCAATTCGCGGTGGTAGTAGCGACTGGAAAGATACTGATCGTCTTTTGATAGCTTTGGGGTGCGTTGCAGCGTTTTGTACAGGATCAACCCTGACGGGTCTGCCATTAGCATTCCGGTTGCGTTCCCGTGACGGTCCCGCGCGATGTAGCCTCCCGGATAAACAGGTGCATCGGGTCCATTGTAGCCGATCTCCTCAAGTGCCTTCTTGTTGAGCCATGCGTGAGCGTAAAGGTATTTGACCAGAACCGGATGATCCGGTGCCACCTTGTTGATTTCATCGAGCGTGGGCATGCGCTTTTCCTTGAATTGCTCGTAGCTCCAACCGCCAACAACCCGGATCCACTGTCCTTTCGGTGTGCGTTCCGCTTGCTTGCGGATCATCTCGAGTCCTTCCTCGACCGAGGTGACGTTATCCCAGCGCAATTCGAGGGCATACATCATCCCACCTCTCACGACGTGCGTGTGGGAGTCGTTGAGCCCGGGAATGATGGTGGCACCTTCTGCATCGATGATGGTGGCGTTGTCGGGTTTCCTTGATAGGACCTCCTCTGTGGTTCCAACAAAAGTGAATCTACCGCCTTCCACGATAAAGGCTTCGGCGATACGGTTGTTTGTATCGACGGTAAGCACCTTGGCGTTGGTCACAACGAGCGGACCGTCTCCGGTAGCTCTGTCTATTGCGAACAGTCCAGAGCTTCCTGCGAGAAGCCCGGCGGAAGCAGTGGCAGATACTTTGAGAAAATCGCGGCGGTCGAGGTCTTTCATGGAACGAATCGTTGATGGTTTGGTAGGTGGGTAGAGAGAGTTTTCATTTGAGTCGGAATAGGAGAAATTCAGAGTCTGCGTCGCCTTCGATTGTGAACGCAGAGGTGTGGATGGCTGCACCGTCTCCGGCTTCCAGAGTAACGGTGTCGAGGTGTACTTTCCCTTCGATCATCTGGATCCACGCATACGGGTAGAGGCAGTTTTCGGAGAGGGTGAGGGTTTGTCCGGCGGTTAAATCCCCGAAGAATATCTGTGAATCCTGACGGATTCTGGCCGATCCGTCCTCACCGTCCGGTGAAGCGAGTAACGAGAGACCGTTGTGAACCCGCTTCTCGGCAATGTTGATTCTGGCGTAGCGGGGTTCGCCGCCCTGAGAACGGGGAACAATCCACATTTTCAAAAAGTGTGTTTTCCCGTCGGACTGTGGATTCAATTCGTTGAGTTGCACTCCGCTTCCGGCACTCAAGTGTTGGAAGTCGCCAGTCCGAAGGGAGTAGTCTTCTCCCAGACTGTTTTTGTGCTGCAGTTCTCCCTCTACGACGTAGCTGAAGAGTTCCATTGAGCGATGGGACTGAGTTCCGAGTCCTTTTCCAGGATCGAGATGGGCTTCGTTGATGATTCGTAGGTCGCGGAAGCCAACATGGTTTTCTTCAACGTAGTTTCCGAATGCGAACGTGTGACGGTTCTTTCCCCAGCCCGAATGGGTCGTTCCGCGCAGGTTAGAAGGGCGCTTGGTTAGTTTTGCGGCCGTCTCGGTCGTCATAATCACAAGATAGCTCATGCGTTTCGCTATTTCTAATGCCAGAAAACGCATAGGGTTATGCGGATTTTGCACTGGAAGATAGTTTCGGTGAAACGTAGATTCCGGGGCACTGGGTTGAACTATGGACTCGAAGAAGCTGAGCTACTTTTTGGCTGTCGCTGAAGATTTAAGCTTCAGCCGCGCTGCGCGCCGCATGGGGGTTGGGCAACCCGCTTTGAGCCGTGCCATAAAGGACCTGGAAGCGGAATTGGGTGCGGAGTTATTCTCTCGTGAAGGTGGGTCGGTTACCTTAACGAGTGCGGGTGAGGTATTCTTGCCCAAAGCCGATGAGGCACTGTTATCACTTGAGGAGGGACTTGAAGAGATTCGCCAAGTGAGAGCGGACGCGGGCGAAAGACTCGACCTGGGATACCTGCCTAGCTCCTACAACACCTTTGTTGGCGATGTGGTAAACGTGTTTTGCCAAGCGTTTCCGGAGGTCAACCTCACTCTGCATCCCTTGGATGCCGGCCCGATGGTAGATTGGCTTCGGAACGGAAAAGTCGACATCGCATTTATCGGCCATATCTGTCCGGAAATAGAGCGCGAATTTGATCTTTTTCATCTCTGGAACATTCCCGTCCAAGCGGTAGTGGCGGAACACCACCCGTTAGCTGATGCCAGTGAGATCGATCTGAAGGAATTGGCGGGTCACTCGTTGATCTCTCTCTCCGCCGAGGCGTACCCAGGGAGGCACGAATTCATTATGGGTATCCTTCGAGATGCGGGTGTGCGGCCGACTTCGGTGACACGGGTCGAAAGTCTCCTGAGTGCGCTTTCAAACATTGCGGTCGGAGACTCATTCTCGCTGATGCCATCCGAAGTCAGCGACATCGCGTCCAGTCACGTAAGGTTTATTCCGTTAAGCTCTCCGCAAGCGCATGTAAAATTTCATGCGCTTGTGCAAAAGGGGGAATCGCGAAAGCTGGTCCTGACGCTGCTAAACGAGAGCCGGCGAACGCTTGCGAGCAAGAAGCCGTAGTCATCCGTTTCTTTTCGGATTCTCAATCCGGTCCCGAAGTCAGCCGATGAGGGATCAAAATTCCACGATTTGATTTGCGTGACCCCGGTTTTGGATCATTCCGCTCTAGGGTATGGGAACTGATGTTGAGGTCTTGGAAAATACTATCCGTTCGAGAGTGACCGAAAAGGTGTTGGGAAGCCTTGAGAGTCGAAAACCAGTGCCTGCAAGTTTGGAGTCCATCTACCGAACGAAGATTGAATCTGCGCTGAGGACTGCAGGGTGGGCTCCGTTTCACTATCCAAGAGATGTCGATGGATTGGCCGAGCCTTGGAGAGCCCACATTCTTTGGAATTCCGAAGTCCGGGACTTGTCCCGTTTCTTGTCGGAGGAACTTGGACTCACCTCCAAAGAGCCACAGCTCGCGGCTGCGTGTAGCGCCTTGGTAGTCGTTACCTGGCTTCCCGAGGAGACGGATTCAGTTTCTGGAGAAACAGCGCGCAAGGTTTCGGAAAGGAATCGCGAGCATTTGGCAGCAACCTCTGCGATGGTGCAGAATTTTCTTCTGCTAATGACTGCACAGGGGATTGGAAACTACTGGTCCAGCGGAGGTGCGATTCGAAGCAAAGAAGTGTTCGCAGCACTAGGGATTCCTCCGACAGAACACCTCCTTGCGGCGGTTTTTCTCGAATATCCGGAGATGAAGGACCTCACCCAAGGTCAGGTGGAAAGAAAGTCGGGAGGTCTCCGGGAAAGGCGGTCTATGGGGTGGTTGAGGACTGTCTCTGAGTTTCGCTCGTAAGCGATTGACGACAAAGATCAATCATTCGGATCTTTCGTATGGAGAGAGCCACCCAGTTACTGAATCGGCTGGTTCTCCAATAGAGGTTCTCCAGCGGATCCAGTATCATACCGAATCCGGAATTACCACTCCAGCCCGTCGCTGTCACCGACGAGGTCCTTAAATCTGCGATCAATGATTGCTTCCTTTTTATTCGGTTTTTCGTCGAGCAGTTCACTCAATCGTTTTACTTCCTCCTCCAGCTGCTTGAGTTCGAGTTTCTCCAGCTCGATTTTTGCTTCAAAAGCTTTGTCCAACTCATCCATTAGCTCGGAGCGTAGTTGGTCGGAATCTCCCCGTGACCTATCGATCTTGGTGGCCAGTTGGTAGGAGGCGACTTCGTGGCGTTGAAACCTAATGAAAGCTCTTGCGAAGTCGGGATTTTCCTCGAGGGCAAAAAAGTATTCTTCTCCGATCTCGTTGAGATACTCGACGGCTTCAGCTGCTTCCATCGGCTCCTCTTCGAGTAGGTCGTAGATGTAGTCGACTGTGTCCTGCGAAAAGTTCTCACGCACAAATCCCTTCCATTCTTCCCCCTCTTCGGAGTCGAGAAATTCGATCATTTCTTCCTGAAAATCTTCCTCATCCTCAAATTCGTATTCTTCTTCCTCCGCATGGAGAAACGGAGTCCAGAGGATTGCGACTGCAGCAAGAAGTGGGAGAGAGTAGTGGTGGATTGGATTCATTTTCATAGTTAGTTGGGTTGAACTTGTCGGCGAAGTAGGACGGTCCGCTGGCGTACCTCCTCGAAGGAAGAGGGGGAGTCTTGCCAGAGGAGACCAGGCACAGGCGAACTCCCCCCGGAAAGTTTGGCGGCAATCGCGTCTCTGCTATCGGAAAACTCGTTGCCCGTGACCCAATTCGTGGACGACGTCCAGAGACTCGTCTGTCGAACTGGTTGATCTGGCGGGAGTCGCAGCGACCAAAACGCTAGAAGGGCGACAGCAAGAATGGCGAAAGTGGGAATCAATACCCGTAACAACGAGTGCCGTCGATTCTGATACTCCAGGGCTTGGTAAAGGGTTGCCCGCCGGCGTGCCTCAAGGGTATTTGTGGCTTCGCTGAGGTCAGTCAGTTTCCGCGCAAGAAGTTGCTCTTCTTTCGTTTGGGCGTTTCTGCTCATTGATCGTTTTCCCCCAGTTGCGAACGTAATTTTTCCAGTGCGCAGTTCATCCGCCATTGAGCGGTTCCCAGGGGAATCGAGAGAGTCTCTGCAATTTCCCGAAAAGTAAGTTCTCCGAAAATACGGAGCTGAACGATCTCTTTAAGGTCGGTTGGGAGCGTTGCGAGGAGGTCCCGGGCAGCGCTGTCCGGACGTTTTGCCTCGGTGCTTGGCGAAAACCCGGAATCTGTCTGTGACTCCAGGGATACCAGCCGCCTGTTTTTACGTAGGTGGTCGTGAAATAGATTGCGCGCTACCCGAATCAACCAAGGGCGCAAAGACCCTTCTTTTTGATGCCTTGGTGGTCTCCGGATCAATCGTAAGAAGGTCTCTTGGCTCAAGTCTTGAGCAAGTGTTGGGTCACCGGTCAGATTGATCAAATAGCCAATCGTCGCTTTCTCATGACGTCTAAGGATTTCGGTAAGAGCGTTGGAGTCTCCGCGGCGAAGCGCGGCGAGATCATCGGCGACTTGCGGCTCGGCAACAGCCGCAGCCCCGGTAAATGGCAAACGCATGGCAACAAGATAGGTCACAAGAGAGTTAACGCCTAAGGATGGTAAATTGTTGGGGAAAAGTCGAAAATTGAATTTGGAACCCACTTTTTGCGGGTCGATTGAAGTTTTTTTCGAGCCTTGAGCCGATTTTCATGGTTGGATCGCAAGATGCGGGGGTCGCACGTGAATCAGATTCGGGAATTGGTTCGGTATACGCTGGAAATAATGGTAGTCGTTTGGGACTGAACTGAGTCCATGACTGGTTGAACGAACAAGATGAGTTTCGAGAGGCAGGCAAAGACGAAGAAAGAGCCAAAAAAGACGTGACGTCTTTTTCGTGAATCAAAGTTATTAGCTCAATGACATTAACAGTAGTCCTAGGATTATCTTTCGTGGCCTGCATCATTTGCTTTTTTTGGTCTGCAGTCAGAGAGATGAATATCGTTGCATCTATTCTTTGGGGTATTCCATCGCTGTTTATTCTGTTTTGGTTGATGGGTGCGGTATTCTTTTCCTTGAGGGATTAAAGACGGAGAACCCGCAAAGATGTTAGGGGGTAATACACCGAAAAAACATGTCTGGTCGCCATTCGACCCGTGTTTGGTAAGACAAAAGACGTCAGTGTTACCGACCTGTGCCGCCATAACCGCAGGCGACGGCGCATGTCTGTGTGCTATCCGTTACCTATGTCGGTGTGGTTTACCTTTTCGCGTCTTCAATTTTTCAATGTAGGACTAGGGCGAAAGATATGTTGAATACTTGCTGTGTAGAAGTTGGCATAAGAATGGGATCCGTGTCCGCAGTCGAAGTTGAGGAGAAGAAATAGTGAAGACTCTTAGAGACAGCACTGCAGGTTTTCTGTTTCTACTAATTTCGGCTGCGATTTGTGGATGCTCGACAGTTGAATTGGCAGAGCGCTCTTCGGTAGCACCCTATTTGTTTAGGTCGAAGTCTGATTACTTTTACATGGGATACAAAGATGGTTTCTACTACTACTGTCTACCCGAGAATCCCACCCTATTTCCTTTCAAAATAAAACTGGTAGAGCCTTTACCTGGCGACGATTCGAGCGAGTTAGGTTTTTCGGAGGAACGTAGCGATTGGCAAAAGCGAAATGCAAGGTTTTGGTATCCAACTAGTTACTTTCTGAACGAATGGGGTTACAAACCTGACCGATCCTTTTATCCGCAACCAGAAACTCATCCGCTCGATATGGGATCTGAGAAGGCAATCGAGCGAGATGCGAGAGGCACGCAGACGGTAGAAAAAAAGACGACAGGTCTTGACCTGTGACAATCCCGACCCGACTTGCGGCAATCCATCCTTCGCTCCCTTGTTTTTTCCTAATGGAAGATTGCCTTTTACCTTCATCTTGGATGCCATTGGCCGGTTTCGGGTCAGAGTTAGCATCCATCTCGAAGTCAGAGCTGACTGATGCAGCGCTCACTATTATCACCGCGGAGTCGAACCCGATATCGGGCGAGCAAACCATGATTACTGATCTCCCATGAGTTTGTTTGGCAAGTGGCAGCAATGGTCGCAAATCCTTTTAGTGACAGCGGTTCTGGCATCGGTAAATGCTTGGTTGAACCCCGCGGGTTTGTCGGGCGATGATAGTCATCGGGTAGATCTCGAAACTGCGCTGACCTGGTCAGAGAGCGAGGGTGTTCGATGGGTAGATGCGCGCGAAGAGGTGGAGTTTCTGAGCGGTCACATTCCGGGAGCGGTGCTACTCAATGAGAACGACTGGGATGGAGGTCTGGACAGACTTCTTTCCGTCTGGGACGCGGACACGAGACTTGTTGTCTACTGTGGAGACGCAACCTGTAACGCTAGTGAGGCGGTGGCTCGTCGTCTGCAGGAGGATCTTGGTTTTGAAGAAGTTTACGTGCTTTCTGACGGCTGGTCGGGATGGGTCGGTAGCGGGGGAGAGGTGTGGTCGGGCGAGTAGTCTACGGGTGCTGCCTTTTTGTTCTGGCCGCCGTTTTTGCCTACGCAGGTTTCCTCAAGGTTCTGGATCCGGCTGAGTTCCGGATCGCGGTAGAGTCCTTTCGAATGGTCGATGGTTTTCTCTTATCAGCGTCAGTCTACGGCATCCCGGCTCTTGAGGTAGTTCTTGCGGTTGGTCTTTTCATTCCGCGCTATCGCCTCACAGCGGCAGTTCTCTCTTTTCTCTTGATGGTTTTGTTCACCGTGCTGATCCTCATTGCATGGGTCCGGGGAATTGATCTGACGTGCGGCTGTTTTGGTGCGCCGGCCTCGAACGATACGAACTACCCCTTTCTTCTTGGAAGAGATCTCGCGTTGATTTTCGTTGCAGTTGTGGTATGGAAAGGGTCACTTGTTCGAAAGCCCAACTCGCAATGAGAAAAATACCGGTTTTTCTTCTTTTGACGCTATCCCTCACTTCGGCGGACGGGCTGGAATGGGAGCAAACGGATCTGACGTTACCTTGCGGAATTGGAGAACAAGAACTCGTGGCAGTTTTTCCCTTCCAGAATCCATCCGAAAAGACCATCACCGTCAGCAGCATCCAATCGAGCTGCGGCTGCACGGTGGCCGAGTTGGAAAAGAACGTCTATGCGCCGGGAGAGAGTGGGGAACTGCGGGCCGTGTTTGAGATCGGCGACCGGCTCGGACCACAGCGCAAGATGTTGCGGGTGACGACTTCAAACGGGGAAGAGTCGCGGATTCAGACTCTCACTTTCTCAACAAACGTGCCGGTCATGGGTAGCATTCACCCCAAACTCCTCGTGTGGCGTTCGGGTGATGGTGTGGAGGAGAAGATCTTTACCGTGACGGCGAGTGAGGGAGTGGAATGGATACTTGAAACGCCCCCTGAGAACTTTCCTTTCGTTTGGAAAGAACTGGAAAGGGAGGCGGAGAGTTCTGAAGCACGCTTCTCCGTTCGTCCAGCAGAGAAGCCAATGGGTCCGTCGAAAGCAGAGCTGCTCTTCATGTTTACGGTCGAGGGATCTGATTTAGTTCGAAGGCAAAAGGTCTTCCTTGTTACCCGCTAGCAATTAGCCCAGAAATTCTGGAAATTGACGATAGATTTCCACGGTTGGAATTGACCGGTGGATCGAGTTTTAACGTCGAACTACTCTGGACTCTATTGGCTGTTATTTTCGATCAGACTTTGGAGCGCTGGATAGGGGGAGACGTTGGAAGGAGAGAGTGGGTTCTCTAGAATCACCCCAGCGGCAATCCTTCCAAGTATTCCGTCGTAACCCTCTACAAATCGCGCAAACTGTTCAGCCGCATCTTCTCCAGCGTGGTCAGATACAATTCGTAGGTTTACGCTATGAAGACTGTATTTTTCGAAGACGTAGAGGGAAGCATAGCTATTCATATCGACGACAGAGGCCCCCGTTCTTCTGGCGACTTGAGACCTTGCGTCGTCCCCAGCGACAAATGCCGAACCGGAAGCGACGGTGATCGCCTCGAGTGGAGAGCCTTCGAGGGATAAGATGCCAATGCTGGGAAGGGGAGTCACTGTTAGTCTGTGATTAGGCTGAGACAAACCTTGATTGGTCAGGGTAGCCATATCGTGGCTTACGACCTCGTCGATAATAAAAACGGAGCCGATTGCAGTCTCCTCAGACAAAGCACCGCAAGGGCCTGTGGTTATGACCAGACGGGGTCTTGCGTCAATGAGGTTTGCTGTAGCTAAGTAAGAAGCTTGATAGGGATTGGACCCGAGACGTGAAGTAACCACTTCGGTTTCGCCTTTGCGGAACGTTTTTGACCCTTTGGTTTCTTCGGATAACTCGAAGTCATTTTCAAGAAGTGATATGGTCAGCGAGTTCAAGTCGTCAGGAAGGGCAAATTGATAAAGGATTGTCAGTTTTCCATTGACTGATGTAAAGATTAGGAGGTGAATGCTTACCGTGATTAAGAGCAGTTTGATCATAGCGATATCTTGCTAGTTTAACACGTGGAACGCCGGAGATTCATTAAAAAAGCGAGCTCAATCGGGGCGGTTATTGTTGGATTAACGACTGTCTCTCTCCCTCAGTTTACAGCCAAGCCGTCTTTTCGGATAGAACCCCTCGATGGTGATAGCTGGCCACCCTCCCTTCTGAAATTCGCCAAAGAAACAAAATTCGATTCTCCCGAAGCGGCGCTCTTTGCAATAAAATCGTCCAGTCGCAGATTCCGTATCGTTCCACATGGCTAATTTTTCGCAGTCGGCGGCCACCTTAAAAGGTGGCGCAAGCCAATCTGAGATCGCCCACTGCTTCACCAGCACCCGCGGCCCGAAAATGAGACCGCGGGTGCTTTATTTTAT
>JBCDMB010000036.1 GCA_038744685.1 Verrucomicrobiota bacterium | reverse complement strand
TCCCGTGGCTGGATTCGAGCTGATTTGGCGCAAAATCCGTTTTCTCACCTCAACGAATCTCGATTCGCCTTGGATCGAAAGCCGAATTTTGCCCTGGAACATCTCTTTTTCAGCTCGATCCGGAATTTGTCCACGCGACCTAGTTCCTTGAGTCGCAGCCTAATGGTGCCTAGCAAAGGTTCCACCCTACCGGCCGAAACGCATATCTGGAACTTTAGTTCTTTCCTACTAGTGTGATGTCAGCGAAGTTCGTTTCTAAAGGGCACTTCTATTAACCTCCTTTGAGTAGCTGATTCGCTGTTTCAACCAAAGAGTCGCTAGAGGGTCCGCGTCTCGCGGACCGTTTGATTACCTGAATTGCCAAGCGATGCGGACGCCGAGACGGCGTCCCTTCATGGTTTGGGATGTCAATCTGTAGGTTAATTCGCTGACACCACGCTATTGCTGGAGATAAAGTTAACGACCGTCTTACCTTTTACCTGCTTTTCTACGGCGCAAGAGCATCGCAAAGGCACAGGCGAAGCCGCCGAGGAGCAACGCGGAGGAGGGCTCGGGTATGGGCACAAAGGTGTTGTCGCTGAGGCGGTTGCCATTTCGATCTGCCAGAAACATATCACCCGTGAAGAAACCAGCCACGATCTCGGAGTTGAAGTTGACATTTGAGCCAAAGGTGTAGGTGGCCGCTTTGAGCGTCAATGTCTGGCCAATCGTAACAGGTATCTCAGTGGAAGGAGGAAAGGTAGAGATAGAAATAAAGCCGTCAGTAGCAGTTAGGTCTCCTCTAGGAATGGCATTATCAGTAATATTATTCAGGGCCGCAGTCCCAGGAGCGCCTTCAAGCTCATAGAGGATATTCTGCGGGGGGAACCCTGGAACCCCTCCAATCCCGCTCTGACCGCCGTCGCTGGAGTTCACCCAATCAACGAAAACAAACTCCCGAACGAGCCCATTTGCCGTGATCGTGAAATCGATATCTTCAGTGATACGCACCTCTTGGGCGCCAGCCATGCCGGTTTGGAAATTACCAACCAGCCGAATCGCACCATGGGAGGCACTGACAAAACCAAGTAGAACAAAAAGTGCTAGGAGGGAAAGTCGGTTGATCTTCATAATACTTGAATTTGATCTTTAGGTGATTCGACTACCAAATCTCAGATGTAGACGGTTTGTTCTGCATGTGGCTGAAATGGGCCGACACCACAAAGAGTTGGTTACGATGTAGCAATTCCGCATTTACGGAAAATTTCGCTCCATCATCTCTGGTAGGCGGTAGCGAGAGATACTTATAGGCAAGGTAACTGACAGCAAACGTTAGCAATCCTGTGTACCGTTTCACTTAGGGTATTCAAGGCGCCATGCAATTAAAGTGCGCGGTATCGGGCTAATGGCACTGATGCGGACTAAAGCGCTCCATCGGGGTGGTCTTGAGGAGCGTGGACTTTTGTCCGCCACGGTGGAGTGGGGCGTTTTCGATATCGCCCCGCCGATCAAAATCGCCCCCTTCGGTAGCTGGTCATCAAGCCTGAGTTTGTATTGTAGCCCTATTCTCCATAGGCTTTTGTTTGTTTCTTCATGGCATCATCGGCAAAGCACCGACTTCCCTGGTTCAAACCAGACGAGTTTCCTCTTTACCTCGCGCCTATGGCGGGCTTTACGGACATCGCATTTCGGCATCTCTGCAAGAAAGAAGGTGCCGATGTCATGGTATCGGAATTCGTAATGTGCGAAGCACTCATTCGGAATGCGCCTGGAGTATGGGAAACGATCGAGTTCTCCGAGTTTCAACGACCCATGGGCGTTCAGATTTTCGGTTCTCAAACCGACTCGATGGCGGAAGCCGCTCGTCTCATTGAAGGCCGACTACGACCTGACTTTATCGACCTCAACTTTGGCTGCCCTTCCGAAAAAGTCACTCGGGCCGAGGCAGGCTGTTCTCTTCTCCGCAACCTACCGCAGCTCGCAAAGATCGCCGGTGCCGTTCGGGGAGCCACTCCTCGAACTCCCGTCACCGCAAAAATTAGAATTGGCTGGGACGAAGATTCCATTGTCGCTTCCGAGGCAGCCCGACTCCTTGAAAACGAAGGTATGGAAGCTATCGCGATCCACGGGAGGACGAGAGTGCAAGGCTACCGCGGAGACGCCGACATGGCCGTTATCGAGCAAGTCGCCACAGAGAGGAATGTGCCCGTGATTGCAAACGGTAGTGTCGAGGATTGGGATCGAATCCATCATCTCAGCAATGACACGGACTGTTCCGGTGCCATGATCGGTCGAGCGGCCTTGGGTAATCCATGGATTTTTGGAAGAGTGAAAGAGTTTTTAAAGACTGGCACTGTTCCTCCACCACCTACACTGAGCGAGCGCTTGGAGACGCTGCTGTTCTATGCTGAAGAGCTTGTTGCCTCACCCCTAGGACAGCAAAAAGGCTGCTCGATTGCTTGGATGAGGCCTAAGCTCAAGTCGCTTCTCAAGGATCTGCCTCATAGTAGAAAAGCGAAAGTCGCAATCGATCGGTCGGAAGACATCACTGAACTGCGAGAGATTCTAAGCCAAATCGAGAAAAGAGTCACCAGCCATATCTCCTAAGAGAGGGTTTACCCCTCGACCAATACTCAGGAAATCCATACCGTTCGCCTTTTATGTCTCTACTCCGTCAGTTTTCGGCTATGATACTCCTGTTTCTTATCAGCGCAGGATGTGCGTCCAAACAAAAGCCCTTGGCCGAGGAAGCAGCGCAGGAACGTTTTCCCAATCAGGACTTTTCTGAGGAAACCAGCGAGCCAACCGATTTCTCTGCACTCTGGGTGCGGGACTTCGACGATCCACAACTCGAGGAGTTGATGGAACAAACGCTCGCAGAGAATCCTGACATCGCAGCCGCGGCCGCACAGCTTCGCGCCGCAACGGCAGTGACCCGTATTGTCGGTGCTGACCGGCTCCCTCAGGTATCCGCCCAAGCGATCGGAAGCCGCGGCCGAACCGTCACGGAATTCGATTTTCCCGGAGTAGGTGAAACGATTCAAACACAGACTGAGAATCGTTTCGAACTCGGCCTCAGCCTATCCTGGGAAGTTGACCTTTGGGGACGTCTGGCAGATTCGCGACAAGCGGCACTCTTTGATGAAGAGGCAAGCGCCGCCCGATTTGCTGGAACGCAACTAGCCCTGTCAACCTCGGTCGCTCGTGCCTGGTTCGAAGCAACCGCACTAACGCTACAGGTTACTATTGCCGAGAAACAGTTGGAGGTCGCGGAGAGGAGTCTGCGGGCCACCGAAGACCGGGTAAACCGTGGACTGCTCGGCAGCCTTGAACTGAGCTTGGCCCGCTCTCAAGTCGAAGGCTCGATCTCAATCCTTGAGAATCGGACTCGTGAAATGCGCAACTCCTTTCGGCTCGTCCAGACCCTGTCCGGCGTCTTTCCCGACGGAGATTTTGAACCGGCACCGCAGCTACCCACCCTTGTAGATCCTCCTCCAGAGGCAATCCCGTCTACTGTTCTCGCTCGAAGACCGGACCTTCAGGCAGCCAGCCTCGACATTTCAGCCGCCGATTCACGGGTGAGTTCTGCAGAGAAAAGTCTGATTCCCACCCTTTCCCTTTCCGGAAATTTCGGAACCTCGAGTGATGAACTATCCGATCTCCTCGACAGTGATTTTACGGTTTGGAATATCGCGGGCAATCTCCTACAGCCCATTTTCCAGGGAGGGAGGCTGCGGGCTCAGGTTGAGCAACAGGAAGCCCTCCTTGCCGTTGCGATTGCTGATTTTGAGTCCACCCTTCTGACTGCTTTTCGGGAAGTGGAAGATGCATTGGACAGCGATAAGTTCCTTCGGGAGGCTGCTCTCCGCGCCGAGAGTTCCGCTATGCTCGCACAGGAAGCAGCCAAAGTCGGTTTCGATCAATACGAACGGGGCCTGATTAGCCTCCTCGACGTTCTCGAGCTACAGAACCGCGCCTTTGAGAGTTTCACTCAAGCGATCGATCTAAAGCTCTCTGCGCTTCTCAACCGAATCGATCTTTATGCAGCTCTTGGCGGAGGGTTCGAATCATACCCTCCTCCGAAGACTACCCTATCCAGCCGATAATGAAAGTTCTTCTACCTTTTCTTGTTCTCATTGTTGCCGGGGCAACGACGGCAACTGCGATCTTTCTCCGCCCAAAGCCTGAATCGAGGGAACCCATTGTAACGACAACTCCGATACAAGCCATGGTTGCAGACTCCCGTCCAACCCAACTGATCGTGCACTCCCAGGGAACGGTCATGCCCGATAAGGAAGCGACTATCGCCACCGAGGTAAGTGGTCTGGTGATTGATGTATCTCCACGTTTCGAAACGGGCTTCTTTGTCGAGGAGGGCGAAGTCCTCCTTCGCTTGGATCCAACCAACTTCGAGGCGGCCTTTTCTGAGGCTCGGGCGAATCTTCTTTCCGCGGAGACAGCTCTCATACAAGCGGAAGCAGATGCCGAACAAGCAATTGAGGATCTCCGCCAAGTTGGGATCGAAAACCCGTCCGCACTCGCCCGTAGGGAACCGCAATTGGAACAGGCGCGCCTTTTGGTGGACTCGGCTCAGGCCGCCCTTGACCTTGCGGCGATGAACCTTGAACGCACTCAGATAAAGGCTCCTTTCGCCGGGCAGATAATCGAAACCCTGGTCGACAAAGGAGACGTTCTAGCAGGAACAGGCGCTGAGGTTGGCCGGATTTTCGGAACAAATGAAGCCGAAGTGCGACTATTTCTCTCACGGGATGATCTAACCCACCTGAAGCTTCCAGCAACTCCATCGGCGATCAACGCAGCACCCGAGGAGAAGCCAAAGGTCACCCTCACTGCCGGAGAAGGAAACAACCTGGTTGAGCGGACGGGTTGGATCGATCGGTTGGAAGGAAATACCGACTCGGTCACGAGATTGCGGGGCGCAGTTGCACGGTTTGAGGATCCTCTCGCAATCCATGAAAACGAACCGGAAGCCCCTATTGCTTTTGGCTCTTTCGTTCGCGCTAAGATCCACGGCGATGTGCTCCCGAGTGCTTTCCGCATACCGATCGTCGCTCTTGTGGGTGAGGATAAGATTCGAATCATTGATTCGGAAAATCGTCTGCAAGAAAGAACCGTAACCATCCGGAAAAGGAATGGAACCGATATGGTGATTACGGCGGGCCTCAAAGATGGTGAGTTGATCTGCCTCACCCCACTTGGGGCTTTCGTTCCCGGAATGCCCGTTCGTATCGAAGACAACGGTTCATGATCGCTTGGTTTGCGCGTAACGGCGTTGCCGCCAATCTTCTCGCCATCATCCTTACCGTTGGTGGTCTGTTGGTGGCCACGGCGATCAAGTTAGAGCTATTCCCCAAGTTCGAGCTGGAAGTTGTTTTGGTTGCTGTCCCTTATCCCGGCGCAGCGCCCGAGGACGTTGAAGATGGGATCTGCCTCCGGATTGAAGAGGAAATCCAAGACCTCGAAGGGATTAAGAAACTCACATCCACCGCAGAGGAGGGTCTTGGAACTGTTGTTGCCGAAGTGGAACGAGGAGTCTCCGTTCAGAACTTACTCGACCGGATTAAGGTTCGGATTGATGCCATTGACAATTTCCCTGACGAAGCAGAGGAGCCAATTGTCGAGCAGCCGGAAATTCAACGGGACACGATCACCATCGCTATCCACGGAGAACTTACCGAACGAAGTCTGAAATCGATTGCTGAACGAGTGCGCGATGAGGTTACTCTTCTCCCTGGTGTTTCTTCAGCATCCGTGAAGGGAGTCCGGGACTACGAAATTTCAGTCGAGGTCGATGAAGCCCGCCTCCGCGAATTTGGACTAACCTTTAATGACGTTGCGGATGAACTGCGCTCCGCCTCTCTCGACCTCCCGGGAGGAACCATCCAAGCGGAGCAAGGGCAAATCCTTCTCCGAGCCAATACCTTAGCCAAAGACAGCGAATCCATTGGTGATATTGTCCTACTCTCTGATCCAAGTGGAGCCATTATTCGGGTTCGTGATGTTGCAACGGTAGTCGACGGATTCACCGTCGATCCGCTCATTACAAGATTTGATGGCTCTCCTGCCGCTATGGTCCGGATCTTCGAAGTTGGGAATCAGAATCCTCTCAACATCAGCCGTCAGATCGAAAATTACGTTGCCGAAGAAAAACTACGTTTGCCCGAAGGGGTGAGTATTGACGTCTGGAGAGACTTCTCTGTCTATCTGCGAGACCGTCTCGACCTTCTGATCACAAACGGAGTGGTTGGTTTCCTTCTCGTGCTCGGTGTGCTCACCCTCTTCCTACGCCCGTCGCTCGCCTTGTTCGTGAGCATCGGAATCCCCATCTCATTTCTCGCCACCATTTTGGTAATGCCCGTTTTGGGACAGACTATCAATTTGGTCACCTTGTTCGGTTTCATTCTCGTACTCGGTATCGTAGTGGACGATGCGATTATCGTTGGCGAGAGCGTCTTCTCCGAGTTCCAGAAGAACGGTGCTGGCGTCGAAAGCGCTATTCGGGGAACACACCTGGTTGCCGTCCCAGTCACCTTTGCCGTCCTCACCACAGTTGTCGCTTTCTGCCCGATCTTCTTCATCCCCGGCGTATTCGGAAAATTGTTTTTTGGAATACCAGCGGTTGTTATCCCCGCTTTGCTCTTTTCCCTCGTTCAAAGTAAGCTGGTCCTTCCCTACCACCTGAGTCTTTGCAACGTAGGGAATCGGGACCGCGAAAAGATCGGAAAGGTGAGACGTCTACAGCTTGCCGTCGCAGATGGTCTCGAAAACTTCGTTCAGAACATCTACCGTCCCCTCCTGGCTGTCGCAATGAGGTGGAGGTATCTAACCGCCTCAATTTTTATTGCCACCCTGATTCTGATAATCGGTCTGGTAGGAGGCGGTATTGTGCGGTTCATCTTTTTGGCCCCGGTCCCCTCCGACTACATTCTCGCACTGATGAACATGCCGGAAGGCTCTCCCTATTCGATGACCGAGGCCAATATGAAACGGTTGTCGAATGCGTTGGACGAAGTTCGTGAAGACCTCCAGGAGCAGGGCTTACGCGATCCGATCCGTTATCTCTCGATCTCACTGGGAGGATCTCAATTTCAGGAAGCGGGACCAGGTGGATCTACTAGCGAATCGAGTATCGAGCAAGGGGAAATCGCTCTCGAACTGGTGCCTCCGGAAGTGCGTGACGTGAGTGCTCCCGAGCTGGCCGATCTTTGGCGGGAGAAAGTCGGTTATCTTCCGGGAGTGCGTGATCTCACTTTCTTCGCGGAAGCAGCAAATCCTGCCGGTACTGCTATCGATATTCAGTTGACCGGGCCGAGTTTCGACGATCTTGAGAGAGTCGCAGGCCGGATTCAAAACCAGCTTGCCACTTACGTTGGCATCTTCGACATCCGAAACTCTTACGCAGTCAGCAAAGACGAAATCAACCTGAAGATCCTTCCGTCAGCGCGCACCTCCGGCCTAACCCAGACTGATATTGCCCGCCAAGTTCGCGGTGCCTTTTTTGGCGACGAAGTGCAGCGTATTCAACGGGGACGGGACGAAATCAAGATTATGGTTCGCTATCCTGAAAAGGAGCGTGGAGAGCTCGCCACTCTTGAAAATATGTGGGTACGCAATGCACAGGGGGATCCAATGCCCCTTCGCAACGCTGCTGATCTCGAAATGGGCGAAGGTTTCTCCGAGATCCGACGTGTCAATCGTCAACGCGCGGTGAACATATTTGCCGATGCGGATGATGCGACCGCATCCGTCAACGATGTGCTGAAAGACTTGCAGGAGACCATCTTCCCGGATCTGCAGAGAGAGTTCCCTTCAGTGAACATTACCTTCGAGGGTGAACGCCGTGAACAAGCTGACATCTTTGCCAACATGGGTAAGGGAGCCGTGTTGGCGGCTCTCGTCATTTACGCGCTCCTGGCGATTCCCTTTCGCTCCTATTCACAACCTTTGATCGTGATGTCTGTCATTCCCTTTGGAATTGTTGGGGCTATTGCCGGTCACTTGCTGACTGGCCAGGATTTCAGCATCCTCTCCATCCTCGGTCTGGTCGCCCTTTCCGGTGTGGTCGTAAATGATAGCCTTGTTCTTGTGGACTACATCAACAAGCAGGTGCGCTCGGGTGAGCCTCTTCTCGATGCCGTTAGAAATTCTGGAGCGCGACGGTTCAGACCCGTCTTGCTCACATCCCTCACCACATTCGTAGGGCTGGTCCCTATTCTTCTCGAAACCAATCTTCAGGCGCAGTTCCTGATTCCGATGGCGACCTCCCTCGCCTTCGGCATACTCTACGCGACGTTTATTACCCTATTCCTCGTCCCCGCAGTCTACCTCATTCTGGAGGACATTAAAAACCTCTTCCGGAGTAATACGAGTGGGTAGCGATGGTAAGCGAAGTAGCAGCCACCAAACGTGGAGGGACATCGGCCTCGATGTCCAAAGAGGGCTTTCGCCTTAGACCAAACGGCTCATCAAAATCGACGCAAAGGTAAGAACAAAAAAGAAGCCGCACATATCGGTGATCGTGGTCAAAATAGGTGCGGAAGCCAAAGCCGGATCCTTTTTGAGTCCTTTGAGGATTAGAGGCACCGAACCACCAATCAATACCGAGACAATCGTATTGAGCATCAGTGCACTTCCAACGACTACTCCAAACCATACGTTTCCCTGATAAATCGTTCCGGCCGTTCCAACCAAGAGGCCGAGAACCAAACCGTTGACGGTTCCAATACTGAGCTCCTTGAGAAAGACACGAAAAACTTCCCTCGGTTTCACCAAACCAAGAGTCAATTCCCGAACGCTGACCCCAACCGCTTGATTTCCGGAACAACCGCTCATGTCGGAAATAATGGGCAGAAAGACCGCTAAAACCACGAGCTGTTCCAAGACATCCTGATTGATCGCGATGATACTGGCGGCGATCGCGTTGAGAACAATGTTGATGGATAGCCACGGTAAGCGTCCACGGACCCTTTTGAGAAGGGGCATCGTGCGTAACTCTTCGCTACTAACCAGTCCACTGGCTTTTAGATAATTCTCTGTAGCCTCCTCACCCATCGACTCCTCGACCGCTGACCGCTGGAGGACTCCGAGGAGCTTGCCGGTCGAATCGACCACCGGTAACCCAAGGAAATGATGATCCTGAAAGAGTTGGTGAAGATCGTGAAGAGGCGTCTCCACTTCCACAGACAACGGGTTTCCAATCATCATGGAAGTAACCGTGTCTTCCGGATGAGCGAGCACCAAATCTCTTAGTCTAAGAACGCCGAGGAGTCGATCTGCTCCACTGGTCACATACACATACTGGATGTCAAAATCAGCATAGCGGTCACGGTTCTCCCGCATGTTTTCCGTGACTTCCTGAACGGTAGCCAGCTCACGGAAAGCGAGAAACTCGGTGATCATCATTCCGCCAGCAGTGTGCCAGCCGTATTGCATCAGATCCCGGGCATCACTCGCCTCCTCGGGACTCATCGCTTCCAGGATCTTCTCAGCTACCTCCTCATCACAGCCCGTTAGTAGATCAGCCTGCTCGTCACTCGGAACCAAATCCACAACGCTCGCCGCCAGCTCAGGATCTACCGACTCAAGGATCTCAACCGACTGCGCTTCTCCCAGGCTCTGAAGAAGATCGGCGGCAAATTCCGCGCTCAACAAACTGAACAGTTTTTCCCGAGGCTCGTCATCCATTCTCGAGAGAAGCCGGGCCCGCTCCGCGCTCGGCAACCCATTGATGTACTTTTCGGCAACGGCCCTGTTCCCGGTCGATAGAATGGAATCTATCCGATCGAGATCAAACTCTGCCGACTTAACCGCCATGCCGCAGTTTCAAAACGGACGATACCGGGAGCAAGACTGAAGACTCCAAAACGATCATCCTTGCAGCCGGCATCAGAACCGATCAGCTTTCTCTTGATGATCGGAAATTCAGGCAGTTCAGGTTATCAAGATCTATTCTCGGGCGCGGGACGGGGTTCCACGGCAATCAAATCCGACATTCGAGATCTACAGCAGCGTTTGGACAAGCTGGAGATCGTGAGTGAGGCAATGTGGCTTCTCCTGAAGGAGAAAACCGGACTCTCTGATGAGGACTTGATCTACAAAGTCTCCGAGGTGGATCTGGAAGACGGAAAACTCGATGGAAAAAAGAAGAAGCCCTCAGCTCGCGAGTGCCACAAATGCGGCCGGAAAAACCACCGGAACCATACTCGCTGCCTTTATTGTGGAGAGCTGCTTCTCTCTCATCCCTTTTAGAGCATTCTGAATTTATTCTGTCCCATCAGGCTGAAGAGATTTTTTGTGACCAACGAGGCAGAGCGCCTCGTAGCGCACTAGAAGTGCGTGAGAGTCGCTCAAACGCTGTTGGCACAAAAAAGCACTCAGTCCTACGGATGGGGCAAAAAAGAGGGGTCGCAGCGTTAGTCCTGAGTTTACGGGCTTCTAGCCCGCTACACTCAGGGCCGCCTTGCGCTGCCCTCTTTTTTCTCCCCACCTGATGCGATAGAATAAATTCAGAATGCTCTAGAATCTTCGCGGGTAAGATCGGTTGAAAACTAATCTGGCTTTGATCGAAACACATTCGCCCAAGCTCCCTGACTCAAGAACCTTTCGGCGAACTGCCAAATAACCACCCTTGGTGCCTGTTCCAGAGAGATTTGATCCAGTCGTCTTTCCAACTGACGGGTCGGATCTCCGACTGGATCACCGTAGTTGATGAAAAACTCGACTGGCTCATCGAGCCGAACGGGGAGCTGGTCCTTCAAACCCGCATTTTCTCCCCAACCCAAAGCCTCATCGGAATAGATTGCGGCGAAGCTATCCCCGAGAAAATAGACCTCTGCTTCAGTCGTCCACTGACGTTCATCCTGAACGACCGTTCGCTGCACCCTCTCACGTGGAACCGTGTCGGCCGGCAAATCCATCATTCGCGTCAAGTCACCCTCGCCCGAAAACTCATCGGCAGCAAAGTCTCCGCCGTTCGGGGAGTTCTTAGGAACTTCGGAGACCAATCGCTCTAAGACCGCATGAAGTCCTTCCGGATTCCAGTGGGTATCTCTCTCCAGGAAGGAAACCTCCCCACGATTGGTTCGTGCAGCGAGTATCTGGTCCGCGCGGACAACGGAGACACCGGGCAGTTGATCCCATGCTTTGTAAACCTCGTCGTAATCAGGCAACGTTGGCACCGTTTCCGCTCTTTCAAATCGGTTGGAAAACTGCGCAGGCTGAATGGAGGCTTTCCCTGGAATAGGAAGCAGCACAAGTTGTATATCGAGCTCCGCCAAACGTCCCGCGACACGACGCACCGCCCAGTCTGCTTCCCTCAATTCTCCCGGAATTCCCCACCCCAGTGAAGACTCCACACCCTCTTTTAGAAAATACCAGTTGCCGTTCCCCAGTAAAACCCTCCCCGTTCCAGAGGTGTGCAATACTTCAAGAAACAGCCACTGATAGGCGGGCACCGTTTTGCGCAGGATGCTCTCATCCGCGATCTGATCTTCGAATGAACCAATATCAGCGAGAACCTCATCGTTCCAGTCGAGAACTTTCTTTCCCATGGAGGCATCCTCGAGGATCGGACGCGAACGCTCCGTGAAGACGAGAACGGCGTCCCGGGGACCGTAAGTCTTCCAAAGATCAAAACCGAAAATCGCGAATAGCGATAGGAGAAAGAAACACACAAGGAACCAACGACTTGCTTTAGATACGCTCGAGCGCTCTAGTTCGTCCCATGCTTCTTGTTCTCTGTTCATCTTAGTATGGGTTTCAGGTGTCGAGTGTCAGGTGTCGTTAATCTCTGAAGGCCATCCTGAGGGATTTAGTTTGCTATTCTCGCTGCAATGAGTGCTTCCCTCTTCGACTTTCCAACGCCGATCCGAGGAAGGGAGTTTATTCTCCAATGTTCGCTCAAGTCCATTGAGCATACGGATACACTGCCGATAGCGATCTCGGTAATTCTGGAACGTTTTCTCTGAGAGATACTGCTTCCGAAACGCCATGTAAAGATGATGGACCGTTTCTGCGGCCTCTCCGCGACTTCGGTTTACGCCTTCAATCTTGTTACGAACATGCCGATCATCATTCTTTTCGGCTAGCTGTGATGGCGAACTGTTTGACGACCGCCTGACCTGGCTTCCCAGTTCATATCGCTCCTCTTGTGGCCATTGATGAGTCAAATCGCAGACCTCCAGGTGGAGCTCGCAAAGCTTCCGATAGACCTCAAGATCCTCAACCGCTAAAAACGTCTTCTCTTTCATTCACTATCCCTAAACCGATTCGTTAAACCAAACCCTGACACCCGAACACTGACACCTATCATCCCAACCTCCTAAAAGTTAAAATAAATAAACGGGTTGAAACTCTGGTTCGACATAGCGATTACCGCTACAATCAAGACCGCTTTAATCCAAAGTGCTTTCAAGAACGTAAGTCTTCGCAGAAACAGTTGGGAAGGCTTTGCGAACCACGCGACCCCAATCGCTAGAAAGAAGGTTGCAATCAAGTACGGCTGCTGGATCCAACCGTCCAACAGCAGAGATTGAATCGCTGGATCACCCCATCCAAACAGACTGCGAAAGATCGCCGCGGCTTCCGAAAAACTCTCAGCACGGAACCAAACCCAACCAAGGGACGCCACGACGAAAACTACAGGGATTGCCAAGACCGGAGGCAGCAATTTCACCCCCACGCGCTCACCCCAGAAACGTTCGATGGCCAACCAAGCTCCGTGGTAGGCACCCCAAACTACGAAGGTCCACGACGCTCCATGCCAGAGTCCGCCTAGAAGCATGACGATCATCAAATTTGCGTATGTCCGACTCGGTCCTTTTCGATTTCCTCCTAACGGGATGTAGAGATAGTCACGAAGAAAACTCGAAAGAGAGATGTGCCATCGTCTCCAGAAATCCGTGATCGAGACCGACCGGTAGGGAGAGTTGAAATTGATCGGGAAAACAAACCCGAACATGAGCCCGAGACCTAAAGCCATATCGGAATAACCACTGAAGTCGAAGTAGATCTGCATCGAGTAAGCAAAGACCCCCATCCACGCATCGAGAGTCGTTGTTGCCCCTGTTTCAAAGACCGCATCTGCAATCTGTCCGCAAGGGTTTGCCAGAAGGATCTTTTTGGAGAACCCGAGCGCGAAGAGGGCAATCCCTCTCGCAAAACGCTCAACACTCTCTTGACGCTCACGGAGTTGTTTTTCGATCTCTCCGTAGCGAATAATTGGCCCGGCGACCAACTGAGGGAAGAGAGCTATGTAACACGCAAAGTCGAAAGGATTCTTCTGCGGACGAGCATCCCCACGGTAGATATCAACCACGTAGGAAATTGCCTGAAAGGTATAAAAGCTGAGTCCCAGAGGGAGAACGATCTGCAAGGCAAGATCCAGTTCAGCCAGACCAGTTCCCCATGCGGAGACCAGGGCGTTCCAATTGTCGCGGGCGAAGTTGAAATACTTGAAAATCGCGAGGACCAACAGAGGAAAAACGACACCGAGCCACAACCCCGGCCGCCCCGAAAGACCACGGTTGCGACGATCCGCTAAATTCCCGGCAAAGTAACAGACGACGACAGTAAGAATCAGGAGAAGGGCGAAGAGTGGATTCGCCCAGCCATAGAAAATGAGACTGAAAAAAAGAAGAACGGAATTTCGAGCCGGACGCGGAGAGAGAAAGTAGACTACCAGGACTATCGGTAGAAATAGGAAAAGAAATACATGTGAACTGAAGACCATTCCACTATCTCCTTTGCCTACGGCAAAACCAGGTCCTCTTCGGCAACCTCTCGGGCGTCCGGCCGCGCACTACCTACCCGAACTCTTGCCTCAAAAGCGTCCTGCATCGCACCGGTGCTCTCTAACAAAACGAACTCGTTTCGCTCTTCCAGTTTCAGTAACTCTGCTGAATGCACCTTATCGAGGAAATCCTGCATTTCCGGATTTGGTTCTAGATACCCTTTCTGGGGGTGCTTCACGTGATCTACCCAAAGAAATACGGCAACTAGGACTGCGAGCACGGGGCCTACCCTTTCCATACCCCTGAATCGACCCATCAAGCGATCTACCGAAAAGAGAAGAAAAATCAGCCAGAAGAACTGGGAAACCAGCACATGACAGTCGTAGGGGTCGGGATAGAGAGAGAACTTTTGACTCAGAAACAGAGGCGCCATCCCAAGAACAGTGATCAGCAAAAACCCGGTTCCTATTCGCAGGAATTCTCCATCACGCTTCAGCAACAAATAAAGAAGTATCAAAACAGCGCATACGAGAATCGTCCCTACCAGCGGTCCCGGATCGAAGAGACCGAGGAAGAAAATTCGATCAACAACCACCGTGAACATTCGTTCGACGACCGCAGGCTCGAGCACATTTTCCAGGCGAACCACACTAGCGGAAGTCTCGGTGAAAACGACACCCACATAGACCATGGAAGCCCAGAACGATGACTGACGGGAAGGCTTGTAGACCACCAACAGGAAAAGGCCCAAAGGAACAGCCACAACAGAATACGGTCCCGAGAAAATCAAGAACGCCCCTAGAGCAACTCTGACCGCCAATCCAAACCAGCCATTGGGCGCCCGCCAAAAGAGAATCACCAGAAGAATCAGGACAACGATGTACATCTGGTAGGTGAGCGTCGTCAGGTAGAAGATATGATTCAGTCCGCTGAGTCCCAGAACCAAGGGCACCAGAAAAACGATCCACGAGTTTCGGAACAATCCGGCGAGCACGGGTAGAAAAACAGTCAACAGGCAGACCGAAACCGCCAACCAAACATAGGCCGCTGCAACCCACCGCACATCAAGGTAACCAAAAACCCATCCCATTAAATTGGGAAAAAGATTCAGGTATCCATTTGGATTGCGCCCCAAGGCATCCCACAACGAATTTCGGTTGGCGTAGTTGTAGTTGAAGTAATGAAAAGTGTCTTCAACAAAGAGACTAGGAAACGAGAACACCTCCCAGGAACGGTAAAAGATAAGTCCGACCAGAAGGACGATTGAGCCATAAAGAATGCTACGCCGAGGTACGGCCACTTGAACAGCCGGGCGGTATTCCGCACGAAAGACAGAAACCCAAGACATCCAAAGGGGAGCGGTTCGACACAGTTGAAACGCGAAAAAAAAGACGAAGGCTCCTAAAGCGAATCCGATCAAAGTAGACCGGAAACTCTCTGCAGAGAAGGAGCGGTTGACGGGAATGATTTCCCCTTCCACTGGAAGAATAAGGCGATAATAAGTTCCCGGAGAAGTCTGTGGCAGCGGATAGCTTTCGGTAGAGCCCTCAGCAAGTCTGACAAATTTTGGTTCGAAACGGTATAGAACGGTTCCCGCGCCGTCGACAATTCTTGCCCTCTCGATGGTGAGAGGGCCCTGCCATCCAAGAATACCTACCTGAACCGCTTGAATAGGACGCGAATCGAACTCCCAACGATAGAGGGTAGAATCATCGGTCTCTGGATGAAACGGATCGACAACCCGCAGACTCTTGAAACCCAGGCCTCGATCGTAAGTGATCTTGAATTCGGGAACTTCTTCCGTCTGTGAAGCACCCGAAAAGCGAACTTCCAAAACAGTGCGGGAATCAGAGATGTAAAGGGGCCGAGCTACGATGTAGGCCACTATTATACCTGCCAACAAAGCGCCAAGCGCCAGACGAGAATCGACCCGACTCCAGCTCACACTACGCTAATCGGTTGAAAATAACTTAGATCGCACCAGTCCCATTTTTCCCATCCGAAAAAGGAAGGAATTCCACAAGCAACCAAGACCATACTGCGTGCTTCTCCGAAAGTTGATTGAAGAGGCTTCAGGAAAATACTTCGTCGGACAGGATACTTCGCCAATCTTGTATCCCTTCCAGAGGATCTGAGAAAGCATCTGGTTATCGAACACGAAGTCATCTGAATTTCCGGACAAATCGAGATCCTCGATCATCTCCCGCGAAAATGCTCGGTAGCCGGTGTGGTATTCGGAGAGCTTCGCCCCCATGAGTAAATTCTGAAAAGCAGTCAGAAATCGGTTCGCAACATATTTCCACCGGGGCATCCCACCCGCCAACGCATGACCACCGAGAATTCTCGACCCCAGAACACAAGAATAAAGCCCATTCCCAATCATAGACACCATGGCGGGAATCAGCTGCGGAGTATATTGATAATCCGGATGAACCATCACGATGATATCCCCACCATTCTCGAGAGCCAACCGGTAACAACTCTTTTGATTTCCACCGTAACCGATGTTCGTCACGTGACTAAGCACCGTCGTTTTAGCCAGTTCTCCCGCAACAGCTACCGTATCGTCCGAACTCTGATCATCGACTACGATTACCTGGTCGACGATCCCCTGCTCCATCACCTCGTGGTGGGTTTTTACAATCGTCTTCGCCGCATTGTAGGCCGGCATTACCACGACGACTTTTTTTCCTTTGAACATCGATCAGCCGCGCTATTGCCCTAGTCGACGAAAACGTCCACGTCGGATGAGTCTGTATCCGCCTCACGAATAATATACGTTCGCTTCCCCTGAGACTCGAAATAGGTCCGAGTCCCAAGCTCCGCCAGCAGTCCCATCAGTATGGATATAACACCCAAGGAACCCATAAAAACAGTCAGTAAGGGAAGTGGTGTCCCAGTAAGCTGGATCTCTTCGAAAAGCTTGAGCCAGAACATCCAGATGAACGAGACGAAACCAAGAAAGAAGAAGATCAACCCGATCCCGCCAAAGAGATACATCGGTTTATGAGAGTAGTGGTGGAGGAACTTCACGACCATTAGATCCAAAATCACCTTGAATACACGCTCCAAGCCATAGCTCGATTCTCCATGTACCCTTGGGTAATGGTTCACCGCAATCTCCGCGACTTTCGCACCCTGCCAACTGGCATAGATTGGTATAAACCGATGCATTTCACCATAGAGGCGCACACCTTCCAAAACTCTTCTGCGGTATGCCTTTAGCGAGCATCCATAGTCATGAAGACGCACCCCCGATATCCACGATATCACCCGATTAGCGATACGACTCACAAACACACGGGAAACCTTCTTGTCCTTGCGGTCTATCCTCCAACCTGAGATCACGTCATACCCCTCGTTCAGCTTCTCAAGCATTTTTCGAATATCCGCCGGATCATTCTGAAGATCGCCATCCATCGGCACGATGATGTCTCCGCTCGCTGCATCAAACCCTGCCTGCATCGCCGCTGTTTGTCCGTAATTACGACGAAAATGAATCACCTTGAACCGGCTGTCCTCAGTTTGCAGCTGGTCCAAGATCTCTGCACTGCCGTCCGTGCTACCGTCATTTACCAGGATGCACTCCCACTCTTTCCCAACTTCCTCCAGCGATGTCACCAGCTTTTTCCGTAGATCGGGCAAATTCCCCGCTTCGTTGTAAACGGGAATGACTACCGAGATGCGTTCTCCTTCGTTCGAGACCATTGATTCGAAAAACTACCCGCCCCGCCTTTGCCTTGTCCACGAAACAATGAAGGGACTTCCGAATATACCATTCCTCCTCACCAACAGCGCCTTGTCTATCACTTCTAGATCCGATACCTGTTTGATCCGTAAGATCTAT
Organism: Verrucomicrobiota bacterium; assembly: GCA_038744685.1. Lineage (NCBI taxonomy): Bacteria > Pseudomonadati > Verrucomicrobiota > Verrucomicrobiota bacterium. The sequence continues at coordinate 11,133 of JBCDMB010000036.1, read as the reverse complement.
TTCGCCAAGTGTTCGAAACGCATACGCCCAAACACTCAGAAACATGAGTAAAAAACTTCTTCAGTCCCCCTTCCCTCCCTCATCCGACGGTCCGCTCCGGGACATTGTCCACAGCTTCATCCACTACCCTACCATTCTTGTCGCAGATGATCTCAATCTCTTTGGGATCCTGGACGAGGAACCGCTAAGCCGTCCCGAAATCGCAAAAAAGCTAGCGCTGGATGGAAGACCTACTGAGGCTATGCTCGGTATGCTGGTATCTCTCTCGCTCCTCGATTGTCACGAGGGACGTTACTACCTAACTCCCATCGCCAACACCTACCTTCTTCCTAGAAGCGAATACTACTGGGGCCCTGTCTTCGAGATGAACCGCCCTTTACTCATGGGGGCAGAGCCGCTCAAGAAGGCCATGCTGGAAAACAAGACCGGTTCCTTTCAAGGCAAATTGGATTCCGAAGACTCCCTAATCGACGAATGGGATGCGGGTGAACCAAGTGATGAAGAGGCTCGTGGATTCACTGAGTGCATGCACGCGCTTTTTTGGGGTCTCGCGCAATCGGTTGCAGCGTTGGTCGACTTTGGTTCAGTCACCCGCTTGCTCGACATGGGAGGCGGTTCAGGTTGCTTTTCAATCGCGATCGCCCGGCAAAATCCGGAGATGAAATGCACTGTCGTTGATTTGAAACCGGTCTGTAACGTCACCAAAACCTTTATTGAAAAACTCGATGCGGAAGAACAAGTAGACGTCCAACCCGGAGACATGTTCTCCCCCGATTGGCCAAGCGGTTATGACGGAGTCTTCTTCAGCAACGTCTTTCATGACTGGTGGGAGGAGAGGTGTAGATTGATGGCGCGAAACAGTTTTGCTGCGCTTCCCTCTGGCGGTCGCATCTTTCTCTTCGAAATGCTCCTTGACGATAGCCGCAATGGCGGGCTTTCCGCCACCGGCTTTTCGATGTACATGGTCTACCTAATGCGCGGTAAGCAATACAGTGCTGAAGAGCTTCGCAGCTTCTTGCAAGACGAAGGTTTCGTGGACTTTACCGTCCAATCAGTCACTGACCATTTCTCGCTGGTCTCAGCCCGCAAGCCGTAGCGAGGGCACATTTGCACCACGCGGGCTCAAAGTTTGGATTCTGAAATCTAAGATTCGGTGCTTGCGCGTTGTTCCGCACGACCTGCTTTGAGGAGAAAGATTGCGCCAACAACAAAGAGAATGGAGACCGACCCCATTCCCAGACGAGTGGAAAAGGCAGGACTCTCGGGGTTGTTGAATAGTAACGCCACCGAGCCGATCAAGATGGGTCCGAGTATTGCGGCACTCTTTCCGATCATACTGTAGAAGCCAAAAAAAGAAACCTCACGACCCACCGGAATGAGACTGTTGAAGTAGCTGCGGGAAAGGGCCTGGATCCCTCCCTGAACCATACCGATCATTGCTGCGAGGATATACATCTCCGAAATCGAGATGCCAAACACGACCACAGGCTCGGTCTCGATCAACGCACCGTAAATCGTCACCACCAAGTAAATTCCCATGGCCACATAAATCATCCGCCGCGGGCCAATCTTGTTTCCCAGCAAACCAAAAAGAATCGCACAAGGAACTCCGAAAATCTGAACGATGAAAAACCCGACAATGATCTGGTTCTGTGTAAAACCGACTGTCGCCCCATAGTTCGAAGCGGTCGTGATGATCGTATTCACTCCGTCGATATAAAAAAGATAGGCCACCAAGAACCAAAGAACCGGTTTGTGGGACACAACCTCCTTTAACGTTTGCCAAGTGTTAGTCGCACTCTGTCGGGCCATCGCGATGGTAGAGGGGCGATCAGCCCGGGGCTTTTCACGAATTTTCCATGCCAGAGGCAGTGAAAAAACAGCCCACCAAATTGCCGCAACTATAAACATGGCGCGACTCGCATCGCCTACATCTGAAAAACCGAACTCTTCTGCTTTCGTAGTCAGGACCACAGTGATTGCCAAAAGAAGAAATCCGGCTGTGTAGCCAAAGGAAAAGCCAAGCCCACTGACCAAGTGACGGTTCTCTTTTGTTGACACTTTTGCCAGTAGCGAATCTGAGAAAAGATTTGCCGAGTAGAAACTTACGGTCCCGACAATATAGACCAGACTGGCCAACTCGTATTGGTCCTTCCCCACAAGGTAGCACGCACCCGTCGCAACGACACCGATCGCACAAAAGCGCAGAAGCAGTCTCTTTCGCAAGCCACCAAGTTCTCCAAAACTCCCTAAAAAAGGTGCGAGAACTGCGACGCAAACACTAGCGACCGAAACGGTCATGGTGAACCAGAACGTCTGTTGGTCATCCGACAACTGAGAACCAAAGTACCCCTTGTAGAGCCGCGGGAAAATCAGCGCCAAAACGATCATCGAGTACCCGGTATTCGCCCAGTCATAGAACGCCCAAGAGATCGTCTGCGCCCAACCGGGCTTCTTAAGATCTGTATGGCTTACTCGCTCAGACACGCCGGAACCTTGAGGGATAGGACCATCGTCTGCGAGCCTTATCGGGCACACTCACCCCTGCGAAACAACGATCGATCGCAAGTCTTCTCTCAGGTCTTTTATTACTTCGCTACCTAAACAGGACATACTCGGAATTCGATATCGGGTCTCGAGTGCTTTCTATAGCGATACCGGTTTCGATTTCGATTTTTGCGAGCATGCTTTGCATAACGAGCGGCTTAAGGGCCCTTAATTACCAATCGTATCTCGAAGTCTGGAGACCCAAAGGTTGAATCCATCGAGATTACTCTCTATCCCAATCACTCTACCGATGAACACTTCTGACCTTTCGTATTCGCAGCGGAGAAAACTGTTTTGGGCGATTATGGCATTGATCGCCATCGGCTTCGCCAGCTTCTGGATCGTGCTCAAAATCGTCCTTGGGGATATGAGAATCGGTGTTTTTTCCATCACCTCCGTTATCATTTTTTTCGACCTGATTGCATTTGTTGTAATTGGCGTCGTTCTTAAGAAGCAGCTACGTCTGCGTGAGAAAGACCGACTTTCCGACCCGTAAGTCTTTCTTCAGCCAATTCGATTTTCTCCAGACCATGTCTACCTACGACGATCAAAGCCTATTCGGAAACCGAAAGATCGACGGCACCGACCAACTTGCCTTTGATGCCGTGCGGGAAAGCGAATGGAGCCCCGGCGAATCGCTCCTTGATTTCGGTTGTGGGGCGGGGCGTTCGACTTCATTTCTCCTCGAGTTTGGCTCATCCGTTTCGGGAGTAGACATAAACAACGAGATCATCGAGGAAGCGCGCAAGCGGGTTCCCGAAGCAGCCTTTTATCGGACTACAGCCGGACAGCCACTCCCTTTTCCGGACCAACAGTTCGACGGATTTTTTTCCAGTTGGTCCCTTCTTGAGGAGAGTTCCCCGAACCGTATGGCTAAGACCTTACAGGAAATCGGGCGAACTCTCCGCCCTGGTGGATCGGGAGTCATCATAACCAATACCGAGGCATTCTACTTGGGGCAGTGGTTGACCTGCTACACCGATTTCCCAGAGAACGAACCACCCTTGCGCTCTGGGCAGACTGTGAAGGTTAAACTTCTTCCTGATGGTCCGGTTGTAACGGATACCTTCTGGTCCGACGACGACTACCACAGCTTTTTCGAGCTGAGCGGGTTTTCGGTCGAATCCGCTCTCTATCCTCTTGCAAAGGACAGTGGGTCAAGTGAATGGAAGGACGAGACACACTCCGCGCCTTATGTGGTGTATTTCGTTAGAAAAGACGCTAGCATCGGTAACCAAAACCGGTGACCCTTGAAAGCTGGATTTCCCCGTAGAAACAATGTCATCCGCCTTGGTGGCAGATGCTTCTACGGTAAGATTGGCACGAAGCCTTGAGATGGAACGATTCCCCTCTGACTCCTCAAGTGAGCCTTCAGGGCAAGTTTTCTATGTTGGGCCAACTTGCTAACCCTTGCCTTCAGACGGGAAAAGATCCATCCATCACTCATGAGAACGACCTCGACCGTCAGCCGATATCTGCTTCAACGTCTCAACGAGCTGGGCCTTCAACACACCTTCGGCGTTCCCGGTGACTATGTACTCGATTTCATGGACAGGATCGTCGAAAGCCCGATCGAACTCATCGGCACCTGTAATGAGCTGAATGCCGGCTACGCTGCTGACGCCTACGCGCGCCTCAACGGAATCGGTGCGGCAGTCGTTACTTACGGTGTAGGAGCTTTCAGTATTCTCAATGCAGTCGCGGGAGCCTATGCGGAACAAGTGCCTCTCGTCTTGATCAGTGGCGCACCAAAGTCCGACCAGCGAAAAGGCCGTGTTCGTATGCATCACCTTACCTCTGACTATCAACTCCAGCTCGACATTTTTGAGCGGGTTACCGTTGGCTCTGCATTGCTCAGCTCCGCCGAGACCGCCCCTCGGATGATCGACCGTCTCCTCTCGCAGTGCATTACCCAAAAACGTCCGGTCTACTTCGAAATTCCAGTCGACGGTGTGGATTCACCTTGTGAGGCACCGGAGCCCATTGAGTTTTTCCAACAGCCTCAAAGTGATCCCATGTCATTGGAGGATAGTGTTGAAGAAGCAGCCCGCATGTTGAACGAAGCCGCGAAACCCATTGTACTCGCCGGGGTCGAACTTCAGCGCTACGGGTTGATTGATGCCTTCCAAAGGTTTGTGGAGAAAACCAATATCCCGTTCGCGACTAGTCTGGATGGCAAGTCTCTCCTTAGCGAAGACCACCCTTTGTTTGCTGGAGTCTACATCGGTGCGCTTTCCAGCGAGAAGATACGCGACCAGCTCGAGGAATGCGACTGCCTACTGAGTCTGGGGGTTTATCTCAACGACATCAGCACCGGTGGATTTACCGCCCACCTTCCTGAACACGAGGCGATCTCGGCTCATGGAAGCCAGGTGCAGATCGCCAGCCATTTCTACCGCAATGTCTGGTTGGGAGATTTCCTCGAGAAGCTGGCCGAGAAAGTGAAGCGTCACGATTACACCAGAGATCGCTACCCTAGCAGCTACGAAATCGATCAACCCTTCGAACCACAGGCAGAAACCGCGCTTACTCCGTCTCGGTTCTACGACGCGATCAGCCGACAACTCGATGACCAATCCATTCTGGTCGCCGATGCCGGAGACTCTGTTTTCGCAGCCGCTGAGTTTCCTATTCATCGACCCGACGAGTTCGTCGCCCAGTCTTACTACTTCTCCATCGGCTATTCGCTCCCGGCCACTATGGGAGTCGCCTTCGCCCGGCCTGAGAGAAGGGTATGGCTTCTGATCGGAGACGGAGCATTCCAGATGACCGCACAGGAGATTTCGACCATGATTCGCAACCGACTAAACCCAGTTCTTATCGTGGTAAATAATGACGGATACCTCGTGGAGCGAACGATCCATGACGGCCCCTATAACGACATTCAGCAGTGGCATTACGAGAAACTACCCCATGCTTTTGGAGACGGCGCCCTTACCTTCAAGGTGAAGACCGAGGAAGAGCTTATGGATGCACTGGCCCAAGCGAAGAAGGCCACTGACCAATTGGTCCTGATCAACACCTGCCTTCCCAACGACAAAGGTTGCGAAGCACTCAGTCGTCTCGGCAAAGAGCTGCGGGCAATCCAAACCAAGCGTACAGAGGGGTAGTCTATCTAGTACCTCCGCCGGTTACCGATGCAGATCAGCTGGACTCAACTCGAGCAGGGACTCGCCCTACCCGATGAGGAGGCAACCATCGCCGCTGGCAACTGGATCGGTGCCCATATCCAGCCGAACCGAACCATCACCCTTGAAGGCGATCTAGGCGACGGGAAAACTACTCTTGCCAAGGGTATCGCCGCCGGATGGGGGGTCAAAGAAACCGTAAAGAGCCCGACCTTTCACTATTTCCTCTCCTACACGGGGGCGCGCGGACAGCTCATTCATCTCGATGCCTACCGCCTGGAAACGCCTGACGACTACGACTCTCTTTGCATCGAGGAGATCCTCACCGACCCTTGGCTCCTCATTGTGGAATGGCCCCAGAACGTGGGTGCAGGCCTGCTAGGACCCACCACCGCGTTCTCCATCAAACCCGGACCAAACCGTGGGCGAACCCTTCAGCGGATCTAGCACTTTGCGATTAGGTTATACCGAATTCGGTATTACCGCTTCCTCACCTTAAACCCACAGAACGACGGGTAAGCATTCGTTCTCGCATAAAACTCCGGGTAGCTTTGCTTGAACTGATCATCCGCTCGGGACTCAAGAATCTGTTCAATCACAAATCCATTTTTGCGGGCGCCCTCGGAAATGACCTCAAAGGTGTGGTGATAGGAGGTCAGCTCCATTCCATCCAATAACGTCCATCGGTAAGAGTTTCCATGGAAGTAAGGATTCATCCGCGCTTCGAAACGATCCCCCTTGGCCTCGACCTCCGTTACTTCGTCAAACGGGTGATGCACGGTGAAGACGAAAACGCCCTGATCTTCCAGCAACCGTGCCACTTCGGCGTAAACAGGATTGAGGTCCTCGATGTAATGAAGGACGAGCCCGCTAATAACGAGACCGAACGATCCATCCGCATAAGGAGTCTGCCGCATGTCTGCGACGGAGAATTCAAGGTCCAGATGGTCTTCCTTCGCAAGTGCAATGAGCTCGCTGGAAAAATCCGAACCACAGACTGTCCATCCGTTGTCTTTCAACCACCCGGTCAAGTGTCCACTGCCGCAACCAAGGTCAAGAGCCATCGACTCCTTATCCACTTCGCCGATCATCTTCTCGATCATCGGCTTATCCAGGTAACGATTCCACAAGCTATCCGCTTCATTCCGTCGTTTGCGGTGGTAGTTCCCAGCAAAGTGGTCGTAGGTCTGACGGTTTTGATTCGGTTCGGTCACCCTTTGATGAGCAGTAAATCTACTTGATAAAAGACAAGGTATCGGTGTGGTGACCAACCATCTTCCATACCCCGCTTTCATTGCGGAAGATATTGGTCGCTCGGATGGACACCTCGACAACTTTGCCTTCTTCGTCGAGGTTCTGCCCTTTCTCGTAGTTGTGGGCAATCGCCAGGTCTGAACCTAGGGTGATCACTACCTCGTCGGGCTGCACCGTTCCTCCCAACTTCATCGCAGCCTGTTTCTCCCAATCGGCCAAAACTGCAGGCCATCCTACTTGAAAACCACCGTCCGGGCCCATGTAAGTTACTGTATCGGAATGCGACCACACTTCCTTCATGGGTTCGAGATCTCCCGTGAACATAGCGTTGAGTGCTTCGTAGAATCCTGCATTGGCTTCGCGCACAGCAGCTTCGTCGTCTGCAAATATTTGGGTAGCAGACGCGCCAAGAGCCACAACTACCCCAATGGTCGTTATCAATTTATTCTTCATGATGATTAATGCTGGAGGTTCAGTGTTGAGGAGTCAGATCTCCGTTGTCTTTCTCGCGAGCAGGAAAGATGAACCCCAAAGGCCCGAATCACGAGAACAGATTCTTGGATCTAGAATCAGGTTTCCGGTTCTCTGAATTCCTCCATAATCACCTCGTCAAAATACCACGCCGACCATTTCTCCAGAGTGACGAATACACCAACCCCTAAAAGTGCGATCACTACCGTCAGCAGAATCAGGTTTTTCCTTTTTCGACGTGGATCAATCGAACACTGATCCTGCCGGGTCTTGTAACGGTAAATCCCGTAGGCCCCAATAGCTACCGCAACTATCCGGAGAATCCACGCCCCTGTTCCAGTGCTTCCGTCAGCCTTGTAGAAAAAGTCGGCGAACGAAATTGCATATACTCCACCCATCAGCCCAAACATAAACAAAACCGCAGGAGCGACGCAGCAGATCATTCCCGCCAACCCAGCAGAAGCCGCAAACTTAGCCCCCCAAGTCCACAAATTCGGCGACTCTTTCGATTCCGCCTCTTCGGCTCCTTTTATTCTATCTTCCCTCTCCATAGAGGGAGGATACTCGACGCAAATACTAATGCAAATTCCCCATCAGACGGGCCCATTGCCTTAACCTGCAAGACGCTTTACAGCAGCGGCGCTATCACCAGACTCACGATCGCCATCACATTGATCAGGATATTCATCGACGGACCCGAGGTATCCTTAAATGGATCCCCGACGGTATCACCCACGACGCATGCGCGGTGAGCTTCGGAGTTCTTCCCTCCGTGATTGCCTTGCTCGACATACTTTTTCGCGTTGTCCCATGCCCCGCCACTATTCGCCATCATCAGTGCAAGAAGCACTCCAGCCAAAAGAACTCCGATCAAGGCACCGCCGAGGGCCTCAGCTCCCAAAATAAATCCGATGGCAACAGGTGCAAGAATCGCGATTGCCGCCGGGAGGACCATTTTCTTCAGGGCAGCGTTCGTCGCAATATCCACGCAACGATTGGAGTCCGGCTTACCCGTTCCTTCGAGGAGTCCGGGAATCTCCCGAAACTGCCGACGGATTTCTTCAATCATTTTTTGTGCCGCATCCCCGACCGCATTCATTGTGATGGCGGCCACGAGAAATGGACAGAGGCCTCCAAGGAAGAGTCCCGTCAATACCTTCGGATCCGATAGAAGGAGGGAAAAGCTTTCTCGATTGGCGCCGACCACATTGATGTAGGCGGCGATAATTGCCAGCGCAGCGAGGGATGCTGCACCGATCGCGAATCCTTTCCCAATTGCCGCTGTCGTATTGCCAACCTCATCGAGTGAATCTGTAATTTCCCGGACTTCTTTTCCAAGGCCTGCCATTTCAGCAATTCCACCAGCGTTGTCCGCTACCGGTCCATAGGCATCAATACTCATCGTAATCCCAATGGTCGCCAACATTCCTACCGCAGATATGCCGACCCCGTAAAGTCCCCCCAAATTAGAAGCAACAATCAGAATCAAAGCGACGACGGCTAGAGGAATGGCAACGGACTGCAGTCCTACTGCGACCCCTCGAATCATCACCGTAGCCACACCGGTAACACCCGCTTTCGCAATCGATCGCATTGGCCTCCCACCAGTGTAGAATTCAGTGGAAAGGCCGATTAAAATGCCTCCAACCGAGCCCGCAAGAACGCAGAGCCACACTTTGAGTGACACTCCCAGTAGAAGAACCCCAAGAAGTGCAGCCACGACGAAGACAGCAGCCGCTCCCATGGTTCCCGTCCGCAATGCACGAGCTGGATCCTTACCGGAGGATTTGCCGACGATGGCAATACCGGCCAACGAGCAGAGCAACCCGATGGCCGCAAGAGCCAGCGGAAGAAACAGCAAAGCGGCCTGATTTCCGCCCAAGGCCTCCAGTGGGGCAAGGGTAAGCGTTGCCGCAATCGCCATGGATGCGATCATCGAGTTGCAATAGGACTCGAAAAGGTCAGAACCCATCCCGGCAACATCACCGACGTTGTCGCCTACGTTGTCGGCAATCACTCCCGGATTCCGGGGATCATCCTCGGGAATACCCGACTCGACTTTGCCCACCAAATCCGCACCAACGTCTGCTGCTTTCGTAAAAATACCCCCACCGACACGAAAGAAGATGGCAACCAACGATCCACCCATTGCGAAGCCGTGGATGATGTGAATGTCGTCAGCAGTCTTTCCAAAGAAGAGAAAAAGTCCTCCCACTCCAAACAATCCCATCGAGGCGACCGTCAGTCCCATGATCGATCCACCGAAAAACGCTGTGGTGAGAGCAGCCGAAGATCCCTGCTCGTTTGCAGCAACAGTGGTGCGGACGTTCGCTTTGGTCGCAGTAAACATACCGACAAAGCCAGCGAACGAGGAGCAAAGAGCTCCGAAAATGAACGCGATCGACTCGTTGAGATCCTTGAAATAAAGTGCAAACGCAATCACCAGAACAAAAATCCAGAGAAGGATCAGCTCACGCCTCATGAACACCATGGCTCCCTGGTGAATTTGCGAGGCAATATTTGCAATCTCACCCTCTCCTCCGGATTGCCTCATGACCCTTCGGAAAATCAATCCTGCTACGACGAGGCCACCAATACCCAGTAAAGGAACGAGAAATTTTAAAAATGTAAGCATAGTCTATTCGAAATTCGCAGAAACTAAAGATTGGCTCGTGTATCGAGGATCCTAATACCTCGCACCACGGCTTGCCGAAATACGCCACCGATTGTGCTCTCCGGAAAGCTCGTCCTCGGAAGGCATGGGGTAGAAGGCGAAGTCATTTTGATCACCAACAAAAAAACCCTGGTCGATCGAATAGAACAGATCGGAGAAACCGTCGTTACGCTGGACAATCTTGGTCTTCTTTCCGTCCCTCTCTGAAACAGATTTCAAACAGCTGCGCAGATGATCCACTTTCTTGAACGGAAGGTTTTGGGCATCCCCGGTCGTCGGATCTTTTTCGAGACCATCAATGAGGAGATCGGCAAAAATGATTTTGGGGAGGTATAGAGGATTGTCCTTATCTGTCACATACCGGCAAAAGTCGAGCGGGCTTAGGCTCGTAGCTACCCGAGGCGTAACCGGGCAGACTTCCTGGTAGAGAAACAAACGATCGGTATCCCCCGGCTGGTATTCACGCCGATCCAGGGAAAGGACCAAACCATCCGCGGTAGCCAAATGAAGCTTTCCGAAACTTTGCAGCGGAACACGCCGAAAAACGTCGTAAATCGATACATAAGCAGACCTTCGACTCGACCCATCTGGATGAGCGACACATCGGGAACGCCCCTTGTCCAGATCCACTCCGTCAATCTGAGTGTTCAGATCGACTTCAAGAAATAGTGCAGGCGAGCTGCTCGCCTTCTCGTCTCCAATTGCCAAATACTTCCCGAACTTTTCGGGAGGAAGCATCGAAAAAATCAACGCCTCTGGCACCAGAGATAGGTAAAGGTGCTGGTCTGTCATGTTGAGGGATTTTAGACGGTAAACCTAAAGATGTAGACCCTATTGGTTTGCCCAAGCAAGTCCGAAAGGAATTCGCTCTGTACAAAGGGTGTAACTACAAGTGCGGAGTATCTGGCTAATCTCACTGATGCGGACTAAAGCAACTGTGATTAAATCAAGCGCAAATGGGATCATTTTTCGAAAGATTGTCAGGGAGAAAGTCTGGTTTGTTGAGAAGGCTTTGCATACAGATGAGGATTTTTCTCATAGCGGCAACGATGGCGCATT
>JBCDMB010000035.1 GCA_038744685.1 Verrucomicrobiota bacterium | reverse complement strand
GATGCAAAATGCGATTCTCACACAGAGGCGCAGGGCACGCGGAGCCACTATCCTGCAGTTGGATGGATTCTTCTTTCATTCCTTTCTTCGTGTCCTTTGTGCTCTTCGTGGTGAGGTCGAATTCATTTTTCTCTTCTGAACGTCGAAGTGAGGTAAGGGTCTCAGCGCGGAGCGCTGAACGCAGTTACCTCAACTGTCTGGTTGTGCTTAGTCATAATTTTCTGATGTGTAGGATAGTCGAAACCCTTTGAGCTTCGGTTCGAACAGGAGCACTACAGTAACGGGCGCTTCGTCGATGACTAGATTTTCTTCTTCGTGCCATATCTGCTTGATTCCAGCTAGAATCAGATCGTTGTATCCGTCCTGATCAATATCGTGGAAATCTTGCCTTAGCAGGCCTCCCTTGAAAGTTTCGAGATCCTGATGTGAATCGTAAATCGCGACCCAAGAATTCTCGACAGTAGAGATAGTGCCATTTCCCTTTTTCGTGAAATCGAATCGTATCGAGTATTCTATTCCGTTGTTTTCGAGATTCTTTTCAATCGTCCATGTCGAACTTTCGGGAGGCTCGGTAGAAAAAATTTCACTCTTCGTGATAATTCCTGATGCGCTAGCAAAAAATGGGCATCCCAACAGTGCGAATATGACGAATAGTTGTTTCATTATTTTCTGCACAACAAGTAATTGGTGCATTTCCAATAAAGTACGGAATCCATTAGGGACTCAAGAGGCGTTTGGGTCGGATCGAAGGTTTTTCTAATCCCTTTTCCTGCAAATGGTAGAAAATGCTCCTTTCCGATAATCGTGCATCATCCAATCACTCGACACCTTCGACGGGCTCAGGATTTTGAGGTCCGCTTGCGTTTGGAGAGAACTTAGGCTTGCTGACTCCCCCCGGTTCAGAGAACCGAGGCCACCGTGGGGGATTCTTTTCACTTTGGCGGCTTTGGAAGTTCTAAGAATCGATCCAGACTCCGGGAGCGAGACAGAGACCGTCCCGCCCTATTTACTACGCGACTGAGTCGACTTCTTCCGGCAGGTTTAGGTGGAACTCGGAACCGCGTTCGGTGGCTTGCACGTATCCGGCGCGGATTGTGAAATCGCCAAACGGTTCGCCTTCCGCGCGGTCCCTTGCATAGGCCTCAATGATTGGTGAAATTACCTTCAGCAATAGTTTCTCCGGCACATCACGGCGATAGAGCTTGTTGAGCCGTTCGCCTCCAAAGCCTGCACCGAGGTAGAGGTTGTAAACACCAGGTCCTCGGCCTACCAGGCCGATCTCTCCAAGATAAGGTCTTGCGCACCCGTTGGGGCAACCCGTCATCCGGATCTTAATGTTCTCGTTGCGAAGCCCATTTGCTTCGATCACCTGCTCCAAGTCGTCTACCAGCTCAGGAAGAAACCGCTGGCTCTCTGCTAAGGCTAGCCCACAGGTGGGTAAGGCCACACAGGCCATCGAGCTGTACCTCATCCCAGTGCGAACCCTCTCATTGGACAGGCCATATTCCTCTAAGAGAGCCTCAATCTGCCCGCGATTTTCCGGCTTTACCTGACCGATCACCACATTCTGGTTCGCGGTCAAGCGGAAGTCTCCGTCGTGCACTTCAGCAATCTTCCGCAAGCCGGTGAGCATCTGAACTCCGGGAAGGTCAATGACCCGTCCATTCTCGACGAAAAGTCCGTAGTGCCAGTTGCCATCCACCCCTTCGCACCATCCGAAGCGATCTCCGGTTCCGGTAAATTCAAAGGGTCGTGCCTCTTCCAGGGAGTAACCCAAACGCCGCTCAACCTCTTCCCGGAAGAACTTCAGACCCACGGTCTCGATCGTGTATTTCAGCCTCGCGCGGTGTCGCTGGGTGCGCTCGCCGTAGTCCCGCTGGACGGTGACGATCTTTTCTGCCACGTCGACGGCTTGTTTCGGTGTGCAGAATCCCATGACTTCGGCCAGCCGGGGGAACGTGTCCTCTTTCCCATGAGTCATACCCATTCCACCGCCAACGGTTACATTGTATCCAACCACTTCATCATTTTCGACGATAGCGATGAACCCAAGGCAGTGCGCAAAAATGTCGACGTCATTCATCGGCGGAACGGCTACTACGGTTTTGAATTTCCTTGGCAGGTAGGTCTTTCCGTAGATCGGCTCGTGTTCTTCTTCCGAGTCCGCAACTTTCTCGCCGTCCATCCAGATTTCGTGGTAGGCTTTCGTCGCGGGAGTCAGGTGATCGCTTATGTCCTGAGCAAGCTTCTGAGCCGCACCGTGGTGCTTGGACTCGTAAGGGTTTGGGTTACACATCACGTTGCGGTTCACATCACCGCAGGCCGCGATCGTGTCCAAAAGGGAGTCGTTGATCTCGCGCATCGTGCGCTTCAACACGCTCTTGATCACCCCGTGGAACTGGAAGGCTTGCCGGGTAGTCAACTTTATCGCTCCACTCGCGTAGGTGCGCGCAATCCTATCCATCTCGAGCCACTGATGCGGCGTGCACACTCCACCGGGCACCCTTACCCGAATCATGAAGCTATAGGCCTTCTCCAACTTTTTCCGTCGACGTTCGGCGCGAGCATCCCGGTCGTCCTGTTGGTAGATCCCATGAAACTTGGTCAGCTGGGTATCATCCGCAGCCAGACAACCCGTCACCTCATCCGCCAAACCTTCGAGAATCGTTCCACGCAGGAACCGACTATTCTCCTTGATAGACTCATTCTGGTGGAAGTTGCTGCCTTCGATCAGATTGCTCATAGACTTCGGTGAAAAGGACGCCTCTCAATAAACGTCCTGTTGGTAACGCTTTTCCTTCTTCATTGTTTTCACGTAGGCCGCGGCATCGTCTTCCGAGAGGCCACCCTCTTCAGCGACTACTTCGTGAAGGGCAGTAGCCACATCCTTCGCCATCCGCGAAGCATCTCCGCAGACGTAAAAGTGCGCGCCTTCTTCAAGCCATGCGTAAAGCTCTTTTGCTTTCTCCTTCATTTTGTGCTGAACGTAGACCTTTTCGGGGGTGTCACGAGAGAAGGCAATATCCATCTGGGAGAGCACCCCTTGCTTGAGGTAGTCCTGCCATTCCAGCTGATAGAGAAAATCGCTTTGGAAGTGCTGATCGCCGAAGAACAACCAGTTTTTCCCTTTGGCACCGGATTCCAACCGCTCCTCTACAAAGGCACGAAAGGGTGCTACACCGGTTCCCGGCCCGACCATAATCACGGGGGTGTCCGGGTTGTCTGGCAAGCGGAAGTTTTTGTTGGTGTGGAAATAAACCGGAGACGTATCTCCACGCTCAATCAAATCCGCGAAATAGGTCGAGCAGACTCCCTTCCGAGCTTTTCCGTGGGTGTTGTAGCGAACCGCTGCCACCGTCAAATGAACTTCATCCGGATGCGCTTTCAAGCTGGAGGCAATCGAGTAGAGCCTCGGGGGAAGCTTGCGAAACAGGTCTGCCAAGTCCTGCGGTCCAAGGCCTCGGATCGGGAAGTCCTCAAGGACATCTACAATCTGGCGCCCCCAAAGATAATCCTTCAACTCGTCCCCACCCGTTTCCAATAGCTTTGCCAGCTTATCGCTCTGAGCTTTCTCCTGATACTTCTCCAGCATCGGCTTCGAGAGGTTCGTTACGTCGAGGTTACGGGACAGGACCGCTCGGAGCGATGATTTTTCTCCGTCTACCTTCACGAGTTCATCCCCATCCAGGTCGGCGACTCGTAGCAACTCCCCCACATACTGGGGACAATTCTGGGGGAACACTCCCAGGGCGTCTCCCGGTTCATAGGATAACCCAGAACCTTCCAGGGAGAATTCCAGGTGCCAGGTTTCCTTCGCCGAACCCTTCCCATTTAGGTTGACGCGCTCAAGAAGGGGTGACGGAAACGGATTCTTTTTCGTGTAGGGCTCGGCAATCGATGGGATCTGCGCTCCCGCGGAAACCGAAACCTCGACTGGTGAGGGAGCGCCTACGTCCTTAAGGAGTGTATCGACAGCTCCGTCCAGCCACTTTTGGAACGGCTCCTCAAATTCCACATCGCAATCTGTCCTCGGATGAAACCTTTGCCCGCCCAGTTGCTCAAAGCGGGTGTCGAGGTCCTTCCCAAACTTGCAAAAATGCTCGTAGCTGGTGTCTCCCAGAGAGAGGACAGAAAATCTGGTTTTCTCCAAACGGGGAGCGTCCTCATTGAGTAGTTTGTCGTAGAAGCCAGTGGCGCGGTCAGGCGGATCCCCTTCGCCCCAGGTGCTTGCGATTACGAGAACGTTCTCGTTCTCTACGAGGTCCGAAGGCTCAATCTCGCCCATGTCCACAATTTTTGAGGCAAACCCCTTCTTGGAAGTCTGCTTTTTCGCTTCGTCCGCGAGAGACTCCGCATTACCCGATTCGGTAGCGTAAACGATCGTCAGCGGGACCTTGGCTTGCGATGCAGCAGCCGGTGCTGCCGCCGGGACACTACCCGTCGCACCAAGAAGTCCGGCCAGGTAGCCGGACATCCATGCAATCTGCTCAGGTGAAGACGAAGAGGCTAGCGACGAAAGAGCCTGCTGGTGTTCAGGAGTCAGCGGCGATGGAGGCAGGGGCTGGGAATTAGAATCGGACATAGTGTAAAGGCTGCAATGCAGGCAAACAGTTGAGAATGGAGACAGGCCGACCGCCCATCAATCGAAAAGAAAAAATTCAATGGAACAAGAATCCGGCAAGTCAGACGGGTTTGTTCACCTACTGCTTATCGGTAACATTAGAATTACTTATCTTTAAACTGCAACTTTTCTTTGAACGAGCCATTCGTCCGTAATGTTGATCGACAGGGTGACATTAAGCGCTTTTTGACTCATAACTCGTCCCTCAAATGGCTCATTTCGTCTTCATCTCTCACGGATCCACCGGAGACATCATCCCGGTCATCCGAGTTGCTGAAGCCGTGGTGCGTGATGGGCACGGTGCTACGCTGCTGACCAGCGAATACTGGCGAAGTATTGCCGAAAGTAAGGGGATCTCCGTCGTGCAAATTCCTCCCGAGGGGGAACGAAGACGACAAGTGCAGCTGATGGAACAATTCTCATCGATCCGGAACAACCGGGTTCTTCTAGAAGCGATGTTTCGAGTGGTTGATTCTTGGCAACCGGACATCATCCCCCTCCTCCGCAATGAATTGAGCCGGGCAGACGCATTGGTGTGCTCGTATTTGTTCCCGATTTACGGCCACTACGCCAAGGAGTCGGGCATCCCTTCAATCTCGCTGCACTTCTGCACAAACACGTATCTATCCTCAGGGCATCCACCTGCCGCTCTTCCCCGGCTTCCGAAAATACTCCCCACTCGGGTCCGAAACTTTTGGAATGAACGCTTTACCCAACTGGCAGATCGCTACGTCGTGAAAAAGCTCAATCGGCTCATCAGTCACTCAGAACAGAGATTAGAGACTTGGCTCAGGTGCCCAACGGACAATCAAATCGTCCTCACTCCCGATTTCATGCATCAGGGTAGTCCTGAACAACTCCCTAGTCATACAATCTTTTCCGGATTTGTGGAAGGAGGCATCGTGGCAGAGGAGGAAACATCCGATCCACTTCCCATTTCCGACCAACCTTTGATCACTTTCGGCAGTGTCGCCCATCCCGAGTTAAATCGCCGCTTCGAAGAGCTTTACCAGCAATGGCCTTCGGATCAGCCACTCTACATTCAAGTCGGTTGGTCAGAGCCTCCGCCTCCTCCCGGCCACTCCAAGATCCGCCTCATTCCATCCTCGCCCCATCGGCCGCTCTTTGCGAAGGCAAGTGTCATCATCCATCACGGAGGAGCCGGAACGACAACGTCAGCCTTCCTGGCAGGAAAGCCGCAAATCGTGGTGCCTCACTTTGCAGATCAGGACTTTTGGGCGTCGACGGTCGCAGCATTGTCTTGCGGATCCAAACTTCACTACCGCAGATGGCCCCGAAAGCTCTTCCAGACGGTGAGCGCCACCCAAGAGAACGTCCAATTTCGAGAAAATGCCCAGAGAATCGCGAAACAACCCGGCATAGGAGACGGCGCAAAACAGGCCGCCGCTGCTCTCGAACGGTGGGTCAGCAGCTAACGAAAATACCGATCAGAAGATCAACGCGGGTAGATTTGAAACCTCCACTACGGCTTCGCCTCAATTCAGTCGAATTTGGCGCAGGCGTGCAAAGAAGCCGCGCAACGCTCAAGCTTTGGGATCGTATCGAGTTACGCCTCTAAGCCTGTAAACCTTCGAACTTCGATTTACGCCGCGCGACGCCTGGATCGACCACCATCGGATCGCTTCGCATTTTCCCGTTCGGGGCTTTTCGCAGGATCGAGAAACTCCACTTGGAAAGCTTTAAGAACCAGCCTCGATCTTTTCTGTCCCTCCTTGGATTCCCACTGCTGCTGGCGGATGGCACCCGAAACAAGCACTTTGGAACCTTTTCCAATGTGATCGGCCAAGTGATCCATATTCCATGCTTCGATTGGAATAAAATCCGCTCGCTCGCCCTGGTTGCAGGCAATGGAGAATTTCGCGATCGAGTGCTCACCCGCTTGGATGGTCTCAATGTCGCTCGTAAGGTTTCCGGATATAACTGAATGATTCATGATAGGTACGACTTTGGTTAATAAAAAATGGCCAGAACAGCCAATTCCCAGATAATATACAAATGTTCACCATATGAGTGCAAGAACTTTTTTAGCCATGCCTCCTTTGAAGAAGCACTCCCCGTTCAACATAGATCGAGTCCTACTTCGAGGAGAGCTCTGCGTGCCGGAAACAATCGACCGTGTGGTCGTTGACCATCCCGACCGCCTGCATGAAAGCATAGCAGATCGTAGGTCCGACAAAACGAAAGCCACGCCTTTTCAGTTCAGCGCTCATCTGCTCCGAAGCATTTGTGCTGACTGGAACCTCTTCCGCACTTTTCCATGCATTTTGAATCGGACGCCCTCCAACGAATTGCCACAGATAGGAATCCAGCGACCCGAATTCCTCCCGGATTTTCAAAACTCCTTTCGCATTCGCGACTGCTGATTGAATTTTCAGACGATTCCGCACGATTCCCTCATCAGATTGAAGCTGCTTGATATCCTCCTCGGTGAAGCGGGCTACCCGGTCCCAGTCAAAATCGTGAAACGCACGGCGATAACCTTGTCGCTTTTTGAGAATCGTTAGCCAGCTAAGACCCGCCTGAGCTCCTTCCAAAATCAAAAATTCGAAGAGTAAGCGATCATCATGGATCGGCACTCCCCACTCGCAGTCATGATAGTGTTGGTAAAGCGGATCATCCCCACACCATTGGCACCGTTTTTTCATGAATTCCCAATCGAGACAAATTCAGGGCGTCTACGCAATCTCAGGCAGAGATTCTAA
Organism: Verrucomicrobiota bacterium; assembly: GCA_038744685.1. Taxonomy (NCBI): domain Bacteria; kingdom Pseudomonadati; phylum Verrucomicrobiota; species Verrucomicrobiota bacterium. Next base: position 21,518 of record JBCDMB010000035.1, on the reverse strand, counting down.
TCATCACTAAGAATCCTGACTCGGGAAGAAGAGTCCATTCAGCGGTGATTGCCTCTTGTTCGTGTTTCAAAACATTCCCGGTTGTCGCGCTATCCGAATCCCCTATAACTTTTTTTCGTATCACCAATCGACTCCCTACGCCCGAATCCCAGATCGGCAACAAAGCATGTCCTACCTTCTCTTTCACTTCGTTTTTATCCTACCCGTAATTTTCGTGGTAGCGCTTCTTCGTTGGGAGAGAGGACCCTTCCCATTGCCTGGTGCGCGATCAGGAACTTTCGTTCTGGCCATTATTGCCTTCGTTTACACCACCCCGTGGGACAATTTCCTCGTGCAACAGGGGGTCTGGTACTACGGCGTAGACCGGGTAATCGAAGCTGCTATTATAGGATACGTCCCATTCGAGGAGTACCTGTTTTTCATTCTTCAGCCGTTCATGACGGCTGGCTTTCTACTCTGGTTCTTGGCAAAGGCCCCAGAAAGCATCGAGCTTCTTTCCCGCCCACTTTCGCGAGGAACGCCGGCTTTGATTGGATGCGGTGTATTTATTTTCCTCTCGGTGGCGGGTCTATTCCTCTTGCTCAAAGGAGAGCTACCTTTCCGATACCTATCACTAATTCTGGTATGGGCCTGCCCAATACTTGCTTTTCAGTGGGGATATGGGGGAGGTACCCTCGTGCTCATGCGACGCCAAGCAATTCCCGCTTTGATCGGGCCAACCGCCTACCTCTGGGTGGTCGATCTAATCGCTCTCAAGCTCGGGATATGGACAATCAATCCTGAAATGAGCACAGGTCTCGGTATCTACCTCCTTCCCATCGAGGAAGCGATCTTCTTCCTCCTCACCAACATGCTCGTGATCCAAGGCCTCCTTCTCTATTACCAGTTCGTCTCGGTAAGACAAAAAGCGTCTTCGATTTCCCCCGCGACCTGAGGGTATGGACGATCCCCTTCACTGGATTCCGGTCTTCTTCTTCCTCTCCAGCTTTGTTTTCTTCGGACTGCCACACGGGGCAGTCGATCACTGGTTGTATTTTCGGGGTCGCGGAATTCCTCTGACCCCAAAATCGCTCTCTCTCTTCTGCGCCGTCTATTTTGGTATTTTCGTTCTTTTTGTCTTCCTTTGGGTTCTCTTTCCCGCTCCCTCTGCAATCGGATTTCTGATCTTAACTGCTTACCATTGGGGGGAAGGCGAATACCAATACGAGAAGATCCAAAACGGTAATCCAGATACCTTGCTTGCCGTTCTCCGCGGACTCATGCCCATGGCTCTGCCGCTTGTATTTCACTCTGAAACCTATCGGGCGGTCCTTGCTGGGGCCGTCCGTAAATACTCATACGGAGACGTTCCAGAGTTCTCGTTTTTTGCCTACCCGCAAACAGGGATATCGGTAGTTGCGATCGTCTCGATTCTCCTGCTTCTACACCTTTTTCGGACCAAAACAAAAGGTTCAAAGGCCGAAGGCAAAAGAGCAATCGCAGTAAATCTACTCTTCTTCTGTGGGTTCTTGTTCCTTCCCCCTTTGGTGAGTGTCGGTCTCTACTTTATGTTCTGGCACTCGATTCGCCACATTCGTGTTGCCTGTAAAGCAATCGCAAGCCCGGTCTACGATGAAACCAGTGGCGTTTCATGGCTTCATTTCTACTGGATCGCGGCGCCATTCACACTCCTTTCCATTTTGTTCCTAACCATTCTTCTCTACTCGCAAAATCCTCCCACACTGAGCGCTCAGGTTATTTTGGGAGACTATCTCTTGCTTCTCTGGGCGCTCACCTGGCCTCACTGCATCGTTTGTCATATATCACTCAATACCTTTCTGGATGTGGGGAAAAAGGGGGTTTGACGTCACCTATCAGAATTTCTTACGCTCTCGATTAGAGGCCCTTTATTATCCCCAATCAGTCGGCCAGTCAGTTGATCGAATGCCTCCGATAGTTACCACTTCCGGCCGAACCAAAACAAAACTATGCCTGAATTATCAATAGCTCAGTTCGAAACGGTCTATAACATGTTGTCGCTCGCGATTGCTTGTATGTTCGCTTCGTTCGTGTTCTTCGTTCTTGCGAAGAACAATGTTGCCCCGATCTACCGCGGCTCGATCATCGCATCGGCTCTAGTTGTCTTCATTGCCGGATATCACTATTTCCGCATTTTTGACAGCTGGGACTCAGCCTACGCCCTTAATGCTGCAGGAGATGCGTTTGTTCCAACCGGTACGATATTTAATGACGCCTACCGATACGTAGACTGGCTTCTCACTGTTCCCCTTCTGATGGTGGAGCTCGTGATTGTCATGAGCCTTGGAAAGGTGCTGACCAAATCACTGATCGCAAAACTGGCGATCGCTGCGTTCCTCATGATTGTCCTCGGCTATCCGGGTGAAATTGACAAGGAGAGCACCGATCTCATGTCTAACCGCGGGCTGTGGGGTCTCCTCAGCACGATCCCGTTTGTCTACATCCTGGTGACTGTAATCAAATACCTCCGGGTTTCGATGCAAAACACCACCCCAGAAGTGGCAAAGTTGCTCCGAAACGTGGGCTTGCTGACCCTGTTCACCTGGGGTTTCTACCCGATCGCGTTCATGGCACCGTTCTACGGGTTCTCAGGGGCAAACGCGGAAGTGTTCCTCCAGGTCGGTTACAGCATCGCAGACATCGCGGCCAAGTGCGGTTATGGATTGCTAATCTACAACATTGCACGTCTACGGACGGTCGAAGAGTTTGGGGACAAGATTCCCGAAGGCCCTGCTGGCGCGCACTAAAGCGGACGCCGGAGCTTTTCGAACAACGCCTGGCCGGAGACGGCCAGGCTTTTTTTGTGCTCTATCACAAGCTGGTCTCCTATGAAAAATCCGAACCACATTGAAACCAGCCAACAAACCCTCCTGAATTTGGCATAATACCAAATTTAAGAACGAGTGATAGTTATGGTGCAGCTCGGAATCGAAGCAGCGCAAGGCGCGGGGATCGGATGCGTATCGAGATACGCGTCGATCCCTGCAACGCCGCAAACTTCGATTCCGGGCGCATCCCAATGGGACGGGCGTGGGATGAGCCTGAGCAGCGTTTGCCCGATGGGCACGGGTCGCAGACCCGCCTCCAATCGGGCCGCCTTGCTCAGACTCATCCCCCATCCCGCCATAATTATCATTCGTTCTTAAATTTGGTATGATACCCCTTCGATTTCTGAATTGATGCCTTTCACAATCCACACCATTCTCCTTCCATGGTTAGAGCTCTTCTGAATAAAGCGTCTGGATACCCTTGCTGATCACCTGCATGGCGCACGAATCATTGCACGCCTATTGGCGGATGCCCTACATCAAGGAACCGGTGGTAAAGGGAGGGGAACGGAAAAACCCTTTCCTGAAAGTTTTAGAAGCAAATGATCCTAAATCAGTCCTGCTTGTTTACCGAAGCTCGATGAGCTTTATCGTCATGAACAAGTTTCCCTATAATGCGGGACATTTACTCTGCCTACCCAACCGTGAGGTTGCCGACATTGAAGATCTTGGACCGGACGAGTCTGCCGATCTCTGGAATACGATCTTGAAAGCAAAGAAGCTTCTGAGACTCACTCTGGCACCCAATGCGTTCAACATTGGCTTCAATATTGGCGACTCCGCCGGAGCCGGTATCCCCTCCCACCTTCACTGCCATGTCGTTCCGCGCTGGTCGGGGGATACCAATTTCATGCCCGTAGTCAGTAACACCCGGGTCCTTCCCGAGGCCATGGATACCCTTTGGGAACGCCTCCAGGAGTTCGTTCCGGAAATCGAAGACTAATCGTGGAAGCCGCTATCTACTCGCAGACCCTTGAATTTGAATCTCCCCGGATTCTGAGCCAGCTCTATTGTGGCGAGGAAAAACACCTGACTCTTGCCGAGGAAGCACTGGGAGTGAGCCTGATCGCACGCGACGACTGGCTAAAAATCGAGGGCACCGAATCCGAGGTCGCAGCAGCCCGGGAATTTTTCGACATTCTACGCCTTGCCAGAGGACAGGGTCTAAAAATCAGAAATAACGATTTCACAAAAATGCTTGAAGCTGTGCAAAACGGCGAGGCACAGGACATGAGGGATCTTTTTGAGAATCCGCTCATCGTTAAGCTGAAGCGAAAGAGCATTGTCCCGAAAACCGTCCACCAAAAACAGTATCTACAGAAGATCCGTCAGCATGACGTTTCCTTTGGAATCGGCCCGGCTGGCACCGGGAAAACCTATCTCGCCATGGCCGCAGCCTTGGACACCTTCCAAAAAGGGGAGACTGAAAAGCTCGTGTTCACTCGTCCTGCGGTGGAAGCGGGAGAGGCACTCGGATTCCTTCCCGGTGATCTTCAGGAGAAAATACTTCCCTATCTCCGGCCACTCTATGACGCCCTCTACGATATGGTTGGAGTCGAAGAGACTCAGAGAATGATGGAGCGTCAGCAAATCGAAATCGCACCGCTGGCCTACATGCGCGGACGAACGCTTTCGCGTTCTTTCGTCATTCTCGATGAAGCCCAAAACACCACTCCTGAGCAAATGATGATGTTCCTGACTCGTCTCGGAGATGATTCCAAGATGGTGATTACCGGGGACATTACCCAAGTCGACCTTCCTCGAAGCAAAAAGTCCGGACTCAAGCAGGCGATTCAGATCCTTTCCCGGGTAAAGGGTGTCTCTATTTTTGAGTTCGACGGAGTCGATGTTGTCCGACACCCTCTCGTTCAGCGGATCATCCAAGCTTACGAGAAGGACAGTGGTGAGACGCCAGCCGTCTCCTTTGTTTGAGAGCATCCAGATCTCCTTTAGATACAACAAAACCCTCCTATGGGAATTTTTGGTAAACTCAGAAAAGACCGGAACCCGTCTCCCCTCCAAAAGCGGAGAGGTCTGGGCGTCAACCAGTCGAGGTCGGTAACCTTACGTTCTGCTTTTTTTTGGTTTACCGGTTTTCTTGGATTCACCGCGCTCATCGTCCTCATCGCGTTTGCCGGACTCACCCAAAGTGATCCAAGAATTGCCCTCGACCAAATCGCGCAGGATCGAATTGTTGCCGATTTCTCGTTCGCCTACGAAAGCGATCTACTGACGGAGAGAAAGGTGGCTTCTGCCCGCGAACGGATCCCTCCTTTCTACGAAGTGGATATCGAACCTTTCGAAGAGTTTTCACGCACCTTGAACGCCCTCGAATTCGACTTTGCTGCCTTTGAAGAGAATTTGAGGGGCCTAGAGCCGGAAAACCGCGAAGAGGCGATCACTGCTTTTGTTGCAGAGTTTATACAGACTCGCGATATCGAGCTCCCAATTGTAGAGACCGTGGCGTTTCTGGATGAGACTTTTCCCTCTCAGCGCAACCGCCTTCTCCAGGAAGCAATTGACGATCTCGGAGCCATCTACCGGAACGGGATAATCGATGCAGACGATCCAAATTTTTCAGGCGTGGGTTCTTTCAACATCATCCCCCTTCAAACCGGGGAAGATGAAATCACAATGGTCGAAATCCAGCGGACTTACGATGCGAAGGTCTCGCTACGCAATGAGCTGGCCAACCTCGAAACCACCGAGAGTATTTTCAACGAGCTCTATGAGATCTTGACCACAGGAGTCACTCCCAACCTGAAGTTCAACGCGGAGAAAACGAGAGAGCGCCGAGACCAGGCGGCTCAGGGAGTTTCTCCAGTTTTTAGAGAAGTCATTGAGGGATCGACCATTATCGAGCCGGGTGTTCCCGTTACCGCGCTCGCTTACGAGAAACTCGTCAATTACCGCCAGGAAGAAGGTGCTCGTGCGTCCAACCAGTTCTTCTTCGATCCTACTTTTCAGCAGAGAACCCTTCTCGCTCTCATGATCCTCCTGGTCGCCGTCATGGTGGTCCAACTCGGATTCCCCCGGCTCGCGAACGATCCTCGAAGGCTCAGCACCATTGCCCTCCTCATCCTTGTCAATGTCTTGATCTGTCGGTTTGTCATTTATCTCGGCAATTCGGATTTTTTTGGGGGAGACCATCGAATCATCGGGGTGCTCCCCTACGCAGCACCCGTTCTCTTTGGACCGCTGACCGCAGGAATTCTACTCGGTCCCATGCTGGGAGCACTCACCGGGTTCGTAGTGTCCGGCGTATTCGCTGTCATGCTGGGCGAGGCAGCTTTCCTATTCCTTTCCAGCATCGTTTCTTGTCTGTTCGGGATTTTTCTTTGTCACAATATTCGCCTGCGAACCAATGTCGTGCGCGCCTGTTTCCTCGCTGGGGTTGCTCTTTCGGCATTTATTATTCTCTACGGCGCACTTCTTGGTTCCGACATATCGCAGATCGGTCGTCAAATTGCCGCGGCCCTCATTTCCGCCTCTGTCACCGGAGTCGTCATTCTCGGATTCCTCCCGCTCCTCGAGAAGCTCTTCAACTATACCACAGATATCACCCTTCTCGAATACACCGACTTCAACCACCCCCTGCTTCGCCGCATGCAGATCGAGGCGCCGGGCTCCTATCACCACAGTTTGATGGTGGCTAGCCTCTCCGAAAACGCTGCCGCGGAAATCGGTGCAAACCCGTTGGCCTGCCGGGCGTGCTCTCTCTTCCACGACATAGGTAAGATGGTGAAACCGGAGTACTTTACGGAAAATCAGCAAAATGGGCGGAACCTACTGATCGAGCAAAAGCCATCCATGAGCGCCGTAATCATCAAACGCCATGTCAAAGAGGGGGTCGAAATGGCCAAGAAACATAAACTCCCCAAGATCTTCATAGACATCATCAAACAGCATCACGGGACTAGCTTGATCCAATATTTTTACCAAGAAGCGATCAACCGGCGGGAAAAGAGCCAAATCCCGCTCTTCTCTGACATCAGCGCAGAGACCGTCGAAGAGAACACCTATCGATATGACGGTCCGAAACCCGATTTCGTCGAGAGTGCGATCATTCACTTTGCCGACTCGATCGAAGCAGCGAGCCGTTCTCTGAAGAAAGTCAACGCCCAAAGCATTGAGGAACTGCTCGATAATGTCTTCCAGAGCCGTATTGAAGACGGGCAACTTGACGAATGCCCACTCACTCTCCAACAGATCGCAGTGATCAAACAGAGTTTCACCCGCACTCTCTTGAACAGTCTTCACACCCGCATCGCCTATCCCTCAGCAAGTAAGGAAAAACCGGCAACCGAAACTGTCCCTCCTGTTCAGAACGAACGCACGCCCTCCAATGAGAAGGGAGATTCAGATAACCAGCAGGTGTGATTCTCTCACTTTCGATGAAATCGGAGTCGAGAGATGCTTGCGAATACTCGACGGTCTCGATGAGTTCCACATCCCTGATGGAGAGCTATCGGTGGTCTTTCTCTCGGACGATGAAATGGGAGAGCTACACGGCACCTTTCTCGGGGATCCATCCCCAACAGACGTGATCACATTCCCCGGAGATCCGGAGTTTGAGGAAGCAGGTGAAATCTGTGTCGGCGTGGAACGAGCCCGTGACGTCCACGAGGAAAACGCTTCTTCCCTCGCCGAGGAGATTATCCTCTATCTGGCACACGGCTGGCTTCACCTCGCCGGATATGACGACCAATCGGAAGAAGACCGGAAGGCGATGAGAAAAGCCGAAGCAGATGCCATGGATCACCTGCGCCCCGTCTTTTCGGATCTTGAGTTCGCTTTCCGCGGCTGAATCATAGCCCCATGTTACGGAATCTCCGCAACGCCTTTTTGACCGGCATCATCCTCTTGCTGCCGCTTGGGGTTACCTACATCGTCGTCAACTTTATCATCATCAGGATCGGAGTTCCCGCCAGCGAGGTCTTCTTCTGGTATGTCGACGAGAATCTACGTAGCTTCACTCTCCTCAACACGATCCTGAACGTAGTATCGCTCTTCGCCCTGATCGTTTTCATCATAGGGCTGGGCTTTTTCTCTCGCTACGTTTTTGGGAGACTGGTGATTACCTCAGTCGAGCGCCTTCTCGATCGGCTGCCGTTCATCAATACGGTGTATCGCACCGTCAAACAAATTGTCGACACGTTCAGCCAGCAGCAAAAAGCTGTTTTCCAGGAGGTAGTCCTCGTCGAATATCCACGGAAAGGATGTTGGGTCCTCGGTTTTCGCACCAGTGAAAGCAAAGGCGAAGTTCAGGCCAAGACAGGACATCATCTTTCCAATATCTTCGTTCCTACCACTCCGAACCCGACCAGCGGCTTCCTTCTCATGATTCCGACCAAGGAAATCATCCCCCTCGATATGGGCGTGGCCGAAGGAATGAAGGTGATCATTTCCGGAGGTGCAGTTACTCCAGATTATCTTCCCAAAAACAAAGTGGAGCGCGATCAAGCTGCTTCACCAAGCCCGCATTCAACTTCCGATCCGACTCTTCCCGAAGAAACTGACCAAGCGCTGCTCGAAGAGGCCGATGATCACCCAACCTCACCACCCGCGTCACAGGAAGAGGTAAAGAATTCCCTTTGAAATCGCTGAGACCTGTTTCACTTCACTTCCAGCCCAAAACCTGGGCAACAACTCTGCCTTTTTCTACACTTCAGCTGTTCATCAACGCTTGACCTGCTCTCGACGCGCCCTTGATCAATTTTTTTGATCCGCATCGAGGGCAACGGTCATTCGCCGAGCGCAACCGGCGCGCTGTTAAGACCGCGCCGGGTATGATCAGGACGTAGCCAAACACCTCCGAAAAGGAGACCTTGGGATGCTCTGGCTCATCAAAAGAGAATTTGCACTTTGCGCAGACCCATTTAGGGACGCCAAACTGATCCTCCTCGAGTGTCTCCTCCTGCCCCATCTTGATCCAGTGGGGTTCTTCAGTCTCTTCCGCATGGGAAGCGTGGATAATGTAGGCTTCATCGAGGCCCTCACCACGACGAAACGCCTCGTCGAGAGTGATCACCTCTTCCGAGACACTTCCATCTATTTCCAGCCACCATTCATCAGGCATATGGGTGCGAATAGCCCACATGCGTAACTCGCTTTTCTTCATTGCTTTTCCGGGTTTGGGGTATGGGGTTTGAACCGATCCAATTGGTTCCCCGAAACGAATTCAGCGACCTCAAAGACCTGCTCGCTTTGCTTTCCAGAAGGTTAACAGAGTTTTCGAGTAGATACTAGAAAAATCTACCCGCAAGGAATGGGTGCCGCTGCGCTCCTAATGCGACTCGGGACCGGGAATCGCTTCCAAGAGTAGATCCCCGCACCTACTTTCCAGGATTCCCGTCCTTATCCGCGATATCCAACCAACCTTGCCCTCTCAACACACCAGACCTTGAGTCGAAAACAACGGAAAATCTCGAGAGGCGAGAGACTGGTGGTTTTCGCCTTCCGCAATTCTGGAATTGCCTTGTACACTTCTGGAAGCCGGTAAAACGGGATGCGAGCATTGAGGTGGTGGATATGGTGATAGCCGATATTCGCAGTAAACCAGTGCAAAAACTTCGGCATTTTCATGTAACTCGATGATTCCAAAGCCGCTCCCTCGTAGGTCCAACCATCCTCATCCTTCAGGCTAACTCCTGGAAAGTTGTGTTGCGCGTAGAAAAGATAGGACCCGAAAGAGGCAGCCAGAGCAAAGGGAAGAAAAATCGAAAAGAAGATTCCACTCACCCCAAAAAAGAGTCCCGTCAGGGCAATGATAACGACGTGAACAAGGAGGGAAATCGCTGCATCATAGTGTCTTCTGGGATTAGAGACCAGCGGTTCAATACACATCGCGTAGAGAAAGGAGGTAAGGTAACCACAGAGGATGGTGAGCGGATGACGGCTGATCCGATAAACAACTTTTTCCTTCCAAGAGGACGCGGCGTAGCGCTCAGCAGTCATGGTCGGGAAGGAACCGAAATCGTTTCCGTGTAGCTTCGAGTTGTGCGCGTGATGCTCATCATGTGAGTGCTTCCAGACACTACTGGGTGCCAGCGCAAGAATTCCCACTGCAGACATCAACCGATCCGCCACCTTCGATTTGGAGAGAATCGCCCTGTGTTGGTGGTCGTGATAGATTACAAAAACCCGCACAATCAACAGTCCTGCAAGAACACTGCAGACCAATCGAAAGGGCCACCCCCAAAACGGAAAGGTCCCGATCACGGCAAGGACCAGATAAACCAGAGACGACAGGGTTACCCACCAACTCTTCTTTCGGCTCTCCCGCGCAAAGGGCGCTGTGACCCGGCTGATCTTTCGTCCGCTCTGTTTCTTAGTCGCAGAATCGGCCAGTGCAGCGGCCAACTCAGGTTCATTTTCATTCACAACATGTTCCATAGGGATTTATCTTTTATCTCTCTTTCTTGTTCTTAAATTTCTGGGGGTGGGCCCTCGCCCAGCTCCCGGTTTAGAATGGGGTTTCGAGGCCACTCTTCGCGTAGTGCCTTTCCGCTGACTCCTAGGCCCAGATTTCTCTGACCACCGTCTCGTCTTTTCCGACTGAGTCCTGCGCTCTTTGGACTGGGTCCGACGAGAGAGTCCAGGGTCATGGAAAGGATGTTCACGATCCAATTGAATCCGCGTTCCAATCCGACGTTCGATTTGCTGGAGGTCCTTCAACGTATCGCCATCACAGAAACTCACTGCACGGCCCGAGGCCTCTGCCCGCGCGGTTCGTCCCACACGGTGAACGTAGGTGTCCGCATCCGAGGGCAAATCGAAATTTATGACCATTGCAACAGCTGTAACATCAATTCCCCGTGCTGCAACGTCCGTTGCGACTAAAACCGGGACTGCACCACTCCGAAAACGCTCCAGAGCCTTCTGTCTCGCCGCCTGAGTGCGGTTTCCATGGATCGCATCACTCTCTATTCCAGCAATGGAAAGCCGTTTCGCAAGCCGGGCAGCACCGTGCTTTGTCCTGCTGAACACCAATGTCCGCCCCTGCCGAGCCTCACCGTACTTGTCCGTAAGTAAAAACTCCAAGAGCGGGGCCTTATTCTCAGGGCGCACGTGGCAAACCGTTTGGACAATCCGCTCTACAACCGGTTTGCCAGGATCGATTCTTACCTGAACGGGCTTCGTCACAAAACTCTCCGCCACTCTCCGCACCGGACCATCCAGCGTTGCGGTGAATAAGGCTGTTTGACGATTTTCCGGCAATTCTCCGGCGATTCGTTTCACATCGTGAACGAAACCCATGTCCAACATACGGTCCACCTCGTCGAGCACCAAAAACTCAACCCGCTCCAGCGACACATGCCCCTGGTCCATCAGGTCCAGCAAACGTCCAGGTGTCGCGACCAAAATGTCGACGCCGCGCCGCATCTTTTTGACTTGAGGCACTTGGCTGACTCCTCCGTAGACTAAGCAGACCTTGGTTCGAAGATGCCTCCCATAGCGGGAGAAACTATCTCCCACCTGCACCGCCAATTCGCGGGTCGGAGTAAGAACAAGAGCCCGGGCACAATTGGCTACCGGGTGATCTGGATGCATCGCCAAATGATGGAGAATAGGCAGGGCAAACGCGGCAGTCTTTCCAGTTCCCGTCTGTGCGCAGCCCACAACATCCTTCCCATCAAGGAGCGGAGGAATCGACCGAGCCTGCACAGGTGACGGTGTGGAATAATGGAGGTCTTCCAAAGCTCGGTGAAGCTCCGGCACCAAAGGTAGTTGCTCAAAGGACTCGATAGTCGCAGTCATAAAATTCAAAGGATCTATTTAGTGGTGGAGGACTATCTCCGTGTAGTCCGCCCGTCTTTTCTGCCGAACGCGAAAATGCTGCTGAAGGCCCAACGCGTCTGCCGTAGCTCCTGCTTCGGGCCGGAAAACCATTCCATATTTTTTGACACCATCTCCACGCTTCCTCCGGTCAAGCGACACTATTTTCCGATTGTTGAGAGGAACGTTTCAAGTAGCTGGACCCGGACCCACTCAACCAAACCGATACGATAAAGAAAAATGGTGACATTGCCTCGATTCCTTCTTCCAACGCTCCCAAATGCAAAACCGCAGCCTCTCCCAGCTGAATCGAGAAGAGGTTATCTAGCTCACGGGGTAGCCCGTCCAATATCTTGCCAAAAACGAGGCTAAACCCCGTAAGAAACAGCCAAAAACCGGTCCTCGTTTGCCAACCCTTGGAAAAGAATAGAAACCGGATACTTGTCCAAACCGCGTAAACAAGGCCGACAATCAAAATCAAAACGACCACTCCAGCCAACATTCGCTCCACTAGAGGAATCGCGGCATTCTCGTAATAGTTGATCTTGAGCACTCCATCCGAAGTGAATTTCTTCTGCCAATCAGCCTCCCGCGCTGCAAACGCCAGCACCAAGATCATGAAGGCAATCGCCCTTCCACCAATGGGACGGATCCGAAAGAGGATGACCCCCGCCGACAGGATCCAACCCCAAAAAGAAGCCGTCTCGAAAAAGCCTCCTTCTGAAAACGCAAGCTCGTATTGCGCAGCGGACAAGAAGACCGGCGCTACAATCAAAAAAAGAAGGACGAGACCCACTACCCCGAAAAGCAACCGGTCACTCGCATGCAGACGAGACAACATCCGTCTAACCCTTTCAGAATTCTCGAAGCGCGTAAACCGGTAATCCACTGCAATCAATTCGACGCGCAGACCGTTGTACGGTACAAAGCAGACTAGCGTATCAAGGAGGTGAATTGGCGTAAGCAGAATGAACGCGAATTGCGTGACCGTATCCAAGCGGGCTTCCGCTACGCCTACTCACTCACCGAACATCAGCAGGATGCCGAGGATCTGGTTCAACAAGCGTGGATGAAATGTCAGAAACGGTATGGAAAGGTTAGGAACAATGCGGTCTTCTTTACCGCCATCCGCAATCAGTTCTACGACCACTTACGGAGGAAAAAAATTGTCTCCTTTGCATCGGTCTCTGCTAGCGATGAGGAAGCCCTTATCGATACTGGTCAACCTGTCGCTGGTTCCTCCGACGATATTGAAACGATTCTCTCTCAACTTCGGGTGGAGGAGCGCGAAGTGATCTTTCTCCACATCGTCGAGGGAAGAACCGCCCGCGAGATCGCTTCCATTACAGGATCTCCACGGAACACCGTCCTCAGCCAAATTCATCGCGCCAGGAAGAAGCTCGCCGACCAATGGCGTGAGACGCGTGACGTGAAAGAGTCCATCGGTGACACTTCTCCATCCCGCACACGAAACGAAAGCCTATGACCGAACTTGAAGATAGAATCCGGGCACACTACCTCTCGAAAAGACTTCCCGAAGATCGCCTCAATGCGATCTCCGAAGCTGGAATCATTGCGCGCTATGAACCACCTTCGAAGAGAATCCTTATTCTCACTGCCGCTTGCTGGGCAATAGCCGGAGTTTTCTTTCTCCTCTCCCACTTTTTGTCCTCTCCCACGAACCATTCCGTCTCTCATGAATTGGCTCTTCAGGTCTGGAAGAACCATGAAAAAGACCTGGCTCCCGAGATCGTTTCAGACTCGCTGGTAACCATTCAGGGGACTCTCGACCGTGTGTCAGCCTCCCTCACGCCGACTTTTCCCGATACTCTCCAAGGACTCACAGTAGAAGGTGGCCGCTACTGCTCTCTACTCGATGAGTTAGCCGCCCAGATCAACCTTCGCTCTGAAAAAGGAGTCCGTTGCACCCTTTATGTGGCTCCCGTTTCAGAATCTCTTGCCTCCGTCGAGCCGGGTCTCTTTGAGCTGGAAGACGGGACTGTTCAAATCTGGTTGGATGACGGCCGGGTGTTTGCGATGGCACAATGAGTGAAGGCACCGGTTCTCCAAACGGATGACTTTGTGAGAGCTGACTCCGATTCTTCAAGATCTCTGCAATCAAAATACCCTTTCGAATCGTCTCTTTCTTGAACCGGCTGAAACTCTTTCGTCGCTTCATTCAAGAAAACTCAGACCAATGAAAAAAAATCACTGTTTCCGCACTCTCTTAGTCACCGCCCTTCTTCTTCCGATATTCGGCTCGCAGTCAGTCTTCGCTGCTGAGACCCGCAAGCCGGCTGCAATTGGTGCCCTCTTTTACGCAGAATCCTGCGGCTCCTGCAAGGTACTCGACCCGAAAATCGTTTCCGCGAAGGAGGCAATGGCCGAAGCCCCCGTGCTATTCGTCACCTTCGACCACAGCACCGAGGCGACCCAAAACCAAGCGGCCCTTCTTGCCGACCAGCTCGGACTCAAGGAAGTCTATGAAAGCCAGAAGAAAGCCAGTGGCTTTTTTCTCCTGATTGATCCCGAATCCGGTGAAATCCTCAAAACCATCACCAAATCGGCTACCGTTGAAGAGATCAAAAGCGACCTACAGGGAGCGATCCAAAGCTAATACACAGATCTCGGGACAAAAGCCTGCAACTAGCTCCCGCTCACCGGAGTCAGCTCGTAGCCTTCTTTCGCATCTTTGATCTGCCAGCCCTTGGACAGAAGCTCATCCCGCAACGAATCCGAACGGCCCCAGTCTTTTTCGTTTCTGGCCTCCAAACGTTCGTTTGCCAGATCCGTGATTTCTTCAGGAATGTCAAACTCGACTTCATGCGGCAAAAAGAGACCCATTGCGTTTAGAAGGAAAGCGATTCCATTCAGCCATTGCTCTGCTGTTGGCACATCGATCCCTGGCTCTTTCAACGCTGCCTCGACCGTGCGAAGTGATCCAAAGAACCGTCCCAGCGACTCTGCCGTATTCAGATCGTCAAGCAGTGCCTCCCACGCTGGTTGAAAGATGCCCAACGACCCAGAGCCCAGCCTGCGACTGGCTTCATAGTCCGGAAGTGCATCCAGTCCAGTCGCCTTGAGCAGTTCCTCTACCACTACTTTTACGCGGTTCAGAGACTTCCTGGCACCGTTCAGACTATCGAAGGTGAAATTCAGGGTTTTGCGATAATGACCGGAGGCGAGAACGAAGCGCACTTCGGCAGCCTGAAATCCTTTTTCCGCCAAATCATCCAGCGTGTAGAGGTTTCCGAGACTCTTGGACATCTTCTCTCCGTTGACCATGAGATGGGCCACATGAAACCAATGGCGCACGAACTTCTTGCCCGTTGCCCCTTCGCTCTGGGCGATCTCATTCTCATGATGAGGAAAGATCAGATCGACTCCTCCCGAATGGAGATCAAACGACTCGCCCAACAGCTCCATGCTCATTGCACTACATTCGATGTGCCAGCCGGGTCGACCGGGACCCCAAAGACTCTCCCACTGGTTGGGTCCATCCTCTTCTTTCCACGCCTTCCACAGCGCAAAGTCAGCCCAATCGTCCTTGGCATATTCATCACTGGCCTGCATCCGCCCATCCGCGTTTTTCACGGCCTTCGCTTTATCCAACCCTGAAAGCCGACCGTAAGGTTCAAAACTCGAGACACGGTAATAGACCGAGCCATCCTCCGCCTGATACGCGTGCCCGGCCTCAATCAGCCGCTGGATCAAATCGATCTGCTGCTGGATGTGTGCCACCGCCGATGGCGCGTGATGAGGAGGGAGAATTCCCAGCCTAGAGCAATCCGCCTCAAAACGCTCCCGCCAACGGTCCGTAAAACCGGTCAGCGATTCATTGAGTGCACGCGACTCGCGGATCGTTTTGTCGTCAACATCCGTAATGTTCCGCACATGAACGGTATCCAGGCCGGAAAGCTCGACCACGCGACGGAAAACATCCTGGAGGACAAACGTCCGAAAGTTTCCGATATGGGCAGGACCATAAACGGTCGGGCCACAGCAGTAGAAGCGCAGGCTCTTTGCGTCTGAGGCGAATACCCGCTCTTTCTCACTGGTCAGCGTGTTGCTGAGAACGAAGTCCATTGGATGAAACTCGACTACAGCTGGGTTGGGTTGGGAATGTCCCCGTAAACCGCAGTAGGGTCGAAGGCCTTCTCGTCTTCCACGAAACGCAGATCCGCCGAGGCGCCTTCCTCCGGCTTCACCGGAACTTCACGGTAAAAGCAGCTGCGATAACCAACGTGGCAAGACGCTTCATTCCCGCCGATCGATGGCTCGGTCAGCGTCACTTCGATGATCACGCAATCCTGATCGTCGTCGATCAACATCCGCTCGATCTTCTGGAACATTCCCGAGGTTTCCCCCTTCTTCCAAAGCTTCTTACGCGAGCGGGACCAGTAGTGAGCAAAACCTGTCTCAATCGTAAGCTTGAGGGCCTCATCATTCATAAAAGCAAACATCAGCACCTCACGAGTCTCCGCATGCATAGTGATGCAGGGAATGACGCCCTTGTCGTCAAACTTTGGCGCCAGCTGCACGCCCTCTTCCACCTGCTCAACTGATTGTCTTTCGTGAAACATAACGGCCTAAATTAACAGATTCAGAGAGAATGGAAAGAAAAGGATGTGGTTTTCAGCGGGGCTCTTATGAAAGGAACAAACCCCAACAAGAGCCGTCCGTTCACACAAAGACTCGGAGTCCTCAAGAGTTCTCTACTCATACCCACTCCCACCTCTGGGGCTCCGTGTCTTGAATCCCGCGAACGGGGGATGGGCGTGAGCTAAAACCGTCAAACCCGGGTGGCCAAATCCTAAGACCCATCCGGGCACTTATCGTAGCATCCGCCGCGCAGGCGGATGACCTTGGACGTATCAGCGCCCGTCAACTTTCCCGAGTCGTCGGTCTGGGTGACCGATGTTGCTAGGGCTTTTCCAAGAGATCATCTCAAATACGCTCCTTACGTAGAGAATCGCTAGATTAGAATACCCCGAGAAGAATTGATCTAAGTGCTTAAGTCAGTCTCCTCCCAATCGACTCCTGGTGAAAGAACCCATGTTAAAGAATGGCGTTTCTCATGAATAACTCCGCCGTCAGCTACGGGATGAAATCCCTCCGGAACACTATCAGCATTTCCCAGCTGCGCGGACCGAACCGCATTGTGAGCGCAATAAAACAAGTCCTCCATTTGCGCTACTTCGTTCAATGAACGGAGTTCGATCCTTTCATTCAGGGCCTCTCTGCCTTTCCACGCTGGTGCGATAAACTCCCATAGAGAAAAGAAAACCTCCTCTCCAATTTGGCCCTGATCCACATCGGTTGCTTCATCAAACCCCAAAACCCATGCCAACGCCCACATATTCTCCATCTTCCAGCAAATCGTGTCGCCGAATTGGATTTGTGCAACATCTCGATCAACTCCCATGATCTCCTTCTCGGCCTCGGTCATAGACTCTTCAAGGCTGTAGTATTCGACCAACCCTTTGAGACCATCTGTAGGAAACGTCTCATCATCCATACTAACCCAGCTCACCACTACGTAATTACAAAGAAGACGGGATAGAATCTCTTCTTCTGATCGCAGCTCGTGTCCAATTCCTGCTCTCTCACCAAAGGTGGGCAACCAATCAGCAAAAGAAAAGTCATCCGCCGACAGGATAGAGCTCGAGGTCGACCTAAATCTATCACCAACGAGATCAGGGGAATCCGACTCCAGAACTGTCGGATCACCTCCCAGTTCCTCAATCGAAAAGGTGCCAATCGGTTCCATAAATATTACACCTGCATCAATCTCATCACTTATCGGTCGCATTCGCATTAACGAGCCTTCCTCGACCTCTCGAAACAAGAGATCCTCGCCGTCTCTCTGATCGAAAACATATTCGAGAGGCTCCTCCAGGTCCTGTTCAACCAATGCCTTAAAGTCTTTCAAGCCGAATTCAGGAATAGCGGACGAGAAGTAGTCGATCTTATATTCTTCCACGGTTATAGACAGCTTTTTTCCGTCATAGTTCCAAATCCCCTTATCTGGACCACTACTCGTCAAAATACGTAGATCATTTTCAACCAGCGACAGAAACATTGAACCCTCGCAGTAGTAACCACCATCATCGAACAAGACCCAACGTTCATTCACTTTTCCAATTACTCCGTGATCAATCGTATCTTCGTGAATCAGCTGCCACTCTCCAACGAGATCGGCTCTCTCGATCCCTAAAACCTGAATAAGCGGACAATAAAGCAGCAGCGCTAAACCTAAGCCCTTCATACACAAAGTCGTATTGTATCTCTCAAACCTCCTCAACCATGAAATCGGGCGATATCACCTCGGAGGCTAGTTTTCCGCCTTCTAGAAATTGCTCTCGTGATTCCTCTACATCTTCTGTCCGTGACGGAACAACGAAAGTAGTTTCGATAATGTGCTTCGGATTCACCCATAAGAAACCGACCGAAATAGAAAAGTGAGCAATAAGGAACAGGATGGTCGTTAAGTTCATTTGAACTTCATTCTACTCCCACGCACTTCTTCTCTAGGCTTCGACAAGACCTACTACGGTTTTACAAACAATAGTCTACCATTCAATAATTCTCATCAATGTAAGGCTCCAGTCCGACCGAAAGACGGAGCTCATCGATTTTTCTCATTGAATCAACCTCTAGTTCCTCACTTTTCAGGGGAACCACTGCCTCCATTAATCTCACTTGCTGCTTCGCAGTCTCCAGATTCTCAGACTCGCGAAACATCAAGTAGATAGCTTCAAGAATTTCTCTTCTTTCTCTTGAAAGCCATCCATATCCAAAGGTTTTGTGAACTCCACCTAATAGCGTCCTTGTGTAGTGAGCTCTCCTATCTACAGGAGCCACTGAATCGAGAGGCCTGTCGAAAATTGAGAGAAACTCTTGGTCGTAGGGGAAGCTCTCGTTTAACTTCTTCCGGAAAAAAGCAATACCACCAACGCTGTATCTCTTAAATTTTTCGTACCCAAGACGCTCAGGGTAGACTCGCTGGAAGTAATCGACTCTAAAAGTAAGCGCTCCGAGGAAAACGACGCCAAATCCCAAGGCTATCCATACCGCTTTCTTCTTCACACTTGGTTGTATGTAGTTCGTCTTCAAATTCTCAAAATCACCCGTAAACCTCGATCATCCCCTCTAAATAAGCCACCGCATTACCCGAAAGAAAAACCCGATCGCCCTCCACCCGACAAAGCACCTCACCCGTCCGCTTCGACAACTGTCGTGCTTTCATCGAATCCTTCTCTAATCGATCGGCCCAATACGGCGCGAGGGTGCAATGGGCGGAGCCGGTTACCGGGTCTTCATCGACTCCCAGCTTCGGAGCGAAGAACCGACTCACGAAGTCCACCTCGGTTCCCGGAGCGGTAGCAATCACCCCCCTTAAATCGAGAGTTGAAAGCAATCGAAAATCCGGATCCAACCCAGCGATTTCCTCTTCACTCTCAAAAGTTACCAAGTAATCCATCGCCCTATAGAAAGATGACGGCTGAGCCCCCAGCGCCTCGGCGATTCCCTCTGGCATCGCGCACGGTTCAGCCACCTGCGCCGGAAAATTAAGCGTCAGAAGATCCCCCTCCTTCGTGACGTGCAGCGGTCCACTCCTCGATTGAAAAGTCACTCGGGGCTCCGACAGCTCGTTCGATGCGAAGAGAACATGAGCGGCCGCAAGCGTCGCGTGCCCGCAAAGATCCACTTCCGCAACCGGGGTGAACCACCGAATCTCGTAGGAATCCCCCTTTTTCAAGTAAAAGGACGTCTCCGCCAAATTGTTCTCCTCCGCAATGGCCTGAAGCACCTCGTCGGCTAACCAGTCCTCCAGCGGGCACACCGCAGCCGGATTCCCTCGAAAGGGAACATCGGTAAAGGCATCAATTTGGTAGATGGGGAGTTTCATGGGCGGCTAAATGATGGATCCGTTAGCGTTCTAAAACAACAGAGGCTTACCGGTAGGATGTTACGAACTCCCTAGTTTAGTTTCATCAATTGTGTACACCATCTCAATGTCATCAGAATTCCCGAAAACTCCGTCCGCTCCAGCCGAACGAAAGACAACCCCCTATTGCATCAGCTCAATCTGAATAGGGACGCCAAAGGCATCTAAGATCTGGCCCTCGTCATCTCTGGACCCTTCCGAAAACGAATAGAATCGGATTCTCTTCGAATTGTCCCCTGTGATCAGTTCAGCAAATTCAGAGGTGTCCTGAAAGTTTGGAGGGGTTCCGTATTCTTGGACATAGGATGCACAAGCCGCGATAAACTGGCTGAATTCGGCTTTGGTCTTAGAGGACTTCGCTTGATTTTCGAGGTTAAAGCAAGAGCATAGGAAAAGAAATGCCCAAGGCATCAATGCCTGTCTTACGCCTAAGGCTCTCGACCGGACATGCGATTGTCTAGGCAGGCGCATTGGCTTTCTTGATGTGAAACTAAATTCTCACCCTTTCCCACCAAATAGGAATCATTATTACGTCGCTGCTTAAAGAGAACATACTTGGGATTCAATATCGGAATCGAAATCGGGTCTCGAGTACTTTCGATAGCAATACCGATTTCGATTTCGATTTTTGCGATCATGCTTTGTGTGAGGCGCCGTTTGATAATCGGAAACCTCCTTGGACGGGTCGGAGCCCGTCCCTCCCCGTTCATACTCTTGTCTTTTAAACGTGATCACCCGGGCTATGGAAACACCCACGCTTGCCATCTCCGTCCACCTTTCGAAAACTCCCACTCATGAAGAAACCCGAAGCAATTGGTAGTCGCGTCTCTCGTTGGGGCGAGGGGCCGGTTTGGTGGGAGGATTCGCTCCTCTACGTGGATATCGAAAGCCACGAGGTTGTCCTTCTCGATCCCGCGAGCGGAACTGAACGCTCTTGCCCTGTCGGAGAACGGGTAGGGTTTGCCATTCCCTGCGAATCCGGGCGACTGATTTGTGGCGGGGACAACGGGCTCTTCTATCTGGACTTCGATTCGGGTACGAAAACATTGATCATCGATCCGGAACCCAACCTTCCCAACAATCGCTTCAACGATGCCAAAGTCTCCCCCGACGGTCGGCTCTTCGCAGGCACAATCGCCTTGGACAAGACAAAAGGCGCAGCCCGACTCTACCGTCTCGACCCCGATCAGAAGCTAACCGAGGCCTACGGGCCAGTCACCAACTCCAACGGAACTGCATGGACGGCAGACGGGAGCACGGTCTACTACATCGACACCCCTTCAAAAGAGGTAAAGGCCTTTGACTACGACCATGGGACCGGAGAGCTCAGCCGTGTTCGGGTCGTCATCGATACCAAAGACGAGCCCAGCAGTCCGGATGGGATGACGATCGACTCCGAAGGCATGCTTTGGATTGCCTTTTGCCACGGTGCCCGGGTCACCCGTTTCGATCCGGCCACCGGGAGGGAAATCGCCCGGATCGAAGTCCCGGCCTACGAAACGACTTCCTGCACCTTTGGCGGACCCACCGGCCACGATCTCTACATCACCACAGGAATCAAAGCAGATCGCGAAGGCGACCAAGGCGGAAAGATCTTTGTCGTGCGGGACCTCCCTGTCGGCGGTGCTGCAGTGGTGCCGTTTAAGGATAAGGGGTAGGTAGTAATCCTACTCGTTCTCGCAATCGGAAAGGCTTAGTGGACCCCATCAACGTGGAATAGAAGGTAGATGACATGGGGGTTTATCAGGAGCGTGAGAGCGCTAGACTGATAAACCTATGCAAAGACCCACATCATCTACACCAGACAATAAGAACGCACTGCCCTCAGTGATCAAGCTCGCTATCGACGTGCATGCGTCGAGTTACGTGGTGGTCATGAAAGTCGACTCGAGTGCCCCGACCCGGGCGAAGAAACTGACTGCGCAAAAGTTCCTGAGCTGGGT
>JBCDMB010000034.1 GCA_038744685.1 Verrucomicrobiota bacterium | reverse complement strand
CCAACGATCAAACGACAACTTGAAATCAGGACTTCACAATTCGATTGGCGGACCAATGACCTGCGAAGGTCTGCGGTTACTCATGTTCGATCCATTTTAGAAAACCCTATCCTAGTGTGGTGTGAGCGAAGTTCGTTTCTAAAAAGATCTTTGAGTAGCCAATTCGCTGTTTCACCGAAGGAGTCGCTGGAGGGTCCGCGTCTCGCGGACCGTTCGATTATCTGGATTGCCAAGCGGTGCGGACACCGAGACGGCGTCCCTCCATGGTTGGGGATGTTAATCTGCGGGTTAATTTCCTGACACCACACTAGAGCCGTTCTCGAGTAGATTCTGTCTTGGATACTTGCCCGTTCGAGCGGAATAAACGTAGGCCGACTCAGCCAGTGAATGCTATTGCTTCCAGCAGATAGCTAGAAGCAATAATCCAGACTTGCCGACGGCGGGAACAACGCCCATCGTTTGGCTTGATGATAACGAGTCTCAAATTAGGATTTGCGATGAGAATCCGAGGGTTTGGGGGCTTATTGATGATTCAGCGAGAAGGTGTGTGTGGATTTTGGAAGAGACAAAGGATTACCCGGGCTCCGCAGAACCAAACCAAGTGAACTATGAGTAAACACGTACAAACGCTGACTCTGATACTGCACCTTCAACTCTTTGGAGCGACACTTTTTGCTCAAGACGAGAGTCTGTCCTCGGTCGTTAAGTCCGGTGAGGATAGTGGAATTGATCCGTTTTTGAACTACGATCTTAGCCTGTGGGGAAACACTTCCGGTGGTATCACTCGAGGGGTGCGCTTCAACAGCCTTCTCGAGTTTGGTGCTACTGCAGATACAGAAAAACTAGGTTGGTGGGATGGTGGTCAGATCTACGCGAGTTTCTTGTGGAACGAAGGCAATTTGACGGATATCCCGCTCACCGGTCTGGAAGGCGCCTTTGGTTTGGATCACAATCAGGCGTCGGATACGTTCCGGGTGTACTCAGTTTACTACCAACAGAATTTCGATTCGGACCGCTACACTTTTAAGATCGGGCAGTTGCTGGCCGACGATGACTTTATGGCCTCCAATTATGCGGGATTATTCGTCAATTCTGCTTTCGGAGTCCTTCCGACAATTGGTAATTTGTCTGGGTTTCCGGAATTTCCCGTAGCGGCGCCAGGGGTTTTTGCGAGTGCCCAGGTCTCTCAGGAGGTGGGTCTGCAAACAGGGTTCTACACGAACGATGCGGGACCGGATGAAGGCTCGAACTGGGGCTTTGACTGGCGCTTGGGAGGCACTGCCGGATACGCATGGTTCTCGGAAGCAAACTACGCCCCGACGCTGGGCGGGTTGCCTGCGTCCCTTACCGCTGGTTTTTTCATGCAAATTGATGGGGTGGCTACCGATCAAGGCACGGGAGACACGGTGAATGATGAGGAGTTATACAGCGTCTACTTTATGTGGGACCAAAGTCTGGCACAGGACGACAAGGGAAACGACGAAGTAGGGGCTTTTGTGCTGGTTGGCTACAACCTCGACGACGAGAGATACCTGGTGAATCCGTTTTACATGGACGCGGGCGTGAACTGGTTTGGACCGATAGCGGGGCGCGAAAACGATGTTCTGGGCGCCGCCTTTAACGTCGGAACCTATGGTTCCGATTATCGTGCGGCCAACCCGACTACGGAGGATAGTCAGTGGATCCTCGAGCTAACCTACAGTGCTCAATTATCCGATAATGCAATCCTCCAACCGGACATTCAGTACATAATCGATCCTGAAGGTGCTTCAGCCGATGATGCTTTGGCCGTCGGGTTTATCTTGAGCGTTTCGCTTTGAGGGCGCTTAAGACGGTTTACTTGATTAAACCGAGCTCGGAAAACATCGTATACTTGTCCCAGACTACCCACGTCTTAGCGATCTTTCCTTCCGAATCGTACTCGTCGATCGAGATTCCGGACCAAGTCACTGTCTTGTTGGTGGGCTCGAGACCTTCATAGGTGCCTGACTGCACTGCTTTGTAGGTCCAGTGGGTGGCTACCCGATTGCCTGCGGCGATCTGCATTTGAATCGTGACTTCGGTGCCGGGGAAAGCCGTCTGGTAGCTCGATACGATCTCTTTCAACTGGGCGAGGGTTACTCCTTTTTCGTCATCGCTCGCTGCGACAGGCTCCTGATAGTTGATGTAACCCTCCGCGAATAGTGGACCAATATCTACCTCGTAGTCACTATTCCACCACTCAATAGAGGCGCGGGAAGTGGCCTTTTGCGCTTCGATAGTGTCGGAATCCGAAGTTGACGATTGTGCAAGAGCTTTGGAAGCCCCGAGAGAGAGGGCAAGAAGTGCGGTGGCGGTTGTGAGTATAGTCTTCATTTTATCAATAATTTTCATCTACGTTATCGGTCAGTCCCTATGTTGTTTGGCAGAAGATAGACTGGATTACAATGAGACAACGCCGCCACATCATTTTTTACCAAACCTTTTGCAAATGAATGTCTGAGAGAGGATCATCCAAGCTGTCTGATCGATTCTTGAGCTTCGTTGAGCGAGTCGGGAATCGGTTGCCGGATCCGGTTACGCTTTTTGCTTTGCTGGCGGCTGGGGTAGTTCTTCTTTCGGCACTCGTCAGCGTTTTGGGGATTTCGCTTACAACCCCAAGCAACGGGGAGAGAGTTACCGCAGTCAACCTTCTTACGATCGAGGGTTTGCGTCGCATGCTCACCGAGGCGATTGATAACTTTGCGGCTTTTCCGCCACTCGCATTGGTTTTGGTGACCATGATTGGTGTGGGGGTTGCGGAGCGATCAGGTTTCGTAAGTCAAGGACTGCGTCTGCTTGTTCTGTCGTTTCCGCGGAGTCTGTTGACAGCCGCAGTCGTATTTGCAGGCATCATGAGCAGTATAGCGGCGGATGCGGGCTATGTTGTCCTGACGCCCTTGGGGGCGTTGCTCTTTGCGAGTGTCGGGCGCCATCCGCTGGCCGGGTTGGCCGCTGCGTTTGCCGGAGTTTCGGCGGGCTACAGTGCCAACCTTCTCCTCACGACGCTGGATCCGCTGCTCTCGGGTCTCTCAACGGTTAGTGCTCAGCTCATTGACCCCGACTACGTCGTGCGACCCACGGCGAACTACTACTTCATGATCGCTTCGACCTTCTTCCTGACCGCCGTTGGCACGTTTATCAATAATCGCTTCGTCGAGCCGCGTTTGGGAGAATGGAAGCCACCACTTGGCTTTGAGGAAGAATTTGGAGAGACGCTCGACCGTTCGATTTCGCCCCGGGAGAAAAAGGCTCTTCTGACCTCGTCGGTGGTTTTTCTCGGGCTGCTTGCAATCATTGGTCTCCTATTCATTCCGGAAAATGGACTCTTCCGCACGACTGAACAGGGTGCGAAACCATTTTTCGACAGCCTCGTTATGCTGATGATGATTCTCTTCCTCGCTGTCGGCCTGACTTATGGCTGGATGGTCGGGAGCATTCGGAATGATAAGGATGCCGTTTCAATGATGTCTGCTTCCTTGGGAACAATGGGAGGGTATATCGTGCTGGCGTTTTTTGCGGCGCAGTTTGTTGCCTATTTCCAGTGGTCGAACCTCGGTCTAATGGTCGCGGTGGGAGGAGCTGACGTTCTCGACAAGGTTGGTCTGACCGGTTGGCCGCTGGTTGTCCTCTTCGTATTGATGGCGGCCGTGATCAACCTTTTCATCGGTAGTGCGTCTGCCAAGTGGTCGGTCATGGCCCCAGTCTTTGTGCCGATGCTCATGTTGCTCGGTTATTCTCCCGAGCTGGCACAGCTCGCATACCGGGTGGGTGACTCGACTACGAACATCATTACACCGCTGATGCCGTATTTTCCTGTGATCATCTGTTTTGCAAAACGCTACGTCCCCGATGCTGGAATGGGGACTCTCTTCTCTGCGATGCTGCCTTACTCCATTGGTTTCACGATTCTCTGGGTCATTATGATGATGGTCTGGGTATCGCTGGGTATCCCCATTGGGCCGGATGCGCCGATTCACTACAACTCCGGCGTATCGCTTTGAGGAGACGGAGTTGGGGCAACGCTAGTGTTAAATAAAGGACAGGAGGGAGCTGTTTATTGGAAAAATTTGGCTCCATACGAAGAAGGTTTGGGACTATGGAGGTTGCTGTGAATCTCTTTTCGTCGCGACCTTGATCATGACAGAATTCGTGCTCATACATGGTGGCTCTCACGGAGCTTGGTGTTGGTCGAAGGTCATTGATGAGCTTGAGAAACTTGGGCACCGTGGTATCGCATTCGATTTGCCGGGCCACGGAGAGGATTTTACGCCGAGAGAGACTGTAACCAAAGACTCTTATGTTGAAGCCGCGAGTAGATTTATTTCTGAGCTCGATTCTAATCGTGTCGTTGTCGTCGCCCATTCAATAGCCGGTATGATTTTACCTGATTTGGCCTCGTCTCTCGGCAAGAAGCTCAAAGAGATTATTTATGTGGCTGCAGTCGTTCTTCAAAAGAGTCAGAGAACCATCGATCTGATCCCCGAAGATCGAAGACCAAGCTATTTTGAAATGGCAGTGCTATCCGAGGATAACTCTCTCTTGTTGGACTTCGATAAAGCGTATTCACTTTTTTTCTCCGATCTACATGAGGAAGAGGCGCGATCCCTGTATGACCGGCTTACTCCTCAACCTTTTGCGGTTTACCTCGCACCAGCGAGAGAAGATCCTACGTCCAGTTATGTACCGATGAGATATATCCTTTGTACAGAAGATAGAGTTTTCCCTGCACCCATGTGCAGAGAATGGGCTGGGGCACTAGGTGTACCTATCGAGGAAATCGTCTCTGGTCACGACGTGATGCTCAGTCATCCCCGAGAATTGGCTAACGTCTTGATGCATTTACGTTCCCCAAAAGAACCAACTCATCAAAAAGGGTCATAAACCGAGGAGACGACAGGTTTTTTCTCTTCACCCGTCGAAGAAGCATCTTTGTAACGGGAGACAATTGCCTCATTCTTGGGTCGGGAGGCGATCTCTAGACGATCGTCTCGTCAGGTTCCCTTTCAAGAAAGGCCCTGCCATTGCTTCTTGCGGGATCGTCAATCATCTCGGCCCACTGGAGTCCGTACTCGCGGATCGTTTCTTCTGGGACACTGTCCGCTTGATACATCCAAACGGGAACCATGTAGTTCATTTGGCAGAGGTTCGCCGTTAGTTGAAACGGTCGAAGCAAATCGTAAATCGTGGCATAGATATCAAAGCCGTTGTAGTACTTGCCCTGTCCGCCGGCCGAGAGAATCAGTTGCATGTCTTTCCCTCGAAGGCGATTGCCTTTGCGTCCGTAGGCGAATCCGTAGGTCAGCACATCATCTAGCCACTTCTTCATGAGAGGTGGACTTGAATACCAATAAAACGGGAACTGAAATACGATTCTGTCGTGCTCCTCCAAAAGCTTTTGTTCATGTTTCACATCGATCTTAAAATCCGGATATTCACCATACATATCCCGACTCGTGGTGATCTTTCCAGACGCCTCTAGTTGTTCCTTCCAGATCCGGTTGACCCGTGATCCCGGCAGATCGGGAT
This sequence comes from Verrucomicrobiota bacterium, assembly GCA_038744685.1. Lineage (NCBI taxonomy): Bacteria > Pseudomonadati > Verrucomicrobiota > Verrucomicrobiota bacterium. The sequence goes on along the minus strand of JBCDMB010000034.1, from coordinate 23,911 downwards.
GGAAGACTATGTTCATGATTTTCATTAGTACCTTTCTATTGAGAGTTCATTCCGGTGACCGGAATCCAAAGTGCTTCAGGGCGGCTCGCGCCACCGGTTCACCTCTCTCTTGGACAAAATGATCTGCTTCCGGAATTTCCATCGGATTTGGACACCCTTTGATTAAATCTCTCATCTGTAACATGACCTCAGGACCAAGCATTTTATCACGCATGCCTATGGCCATGAAACTTTCCCCTTCCCAGCGTTCACTCCAAAACTGAATCGCTTTGAGAGAGGTGTTCACTCCGGGAAAGTCGGGTTGACTTGCGACTAGCGACGGGAACTTTCTGACCCCGGCTTTGTAGGATTTGTCAGGGAATGGTGCTTCGTAAGCTAAGGCCTCTGCGTCGCTTATACCGGGAGCGTGACGTTTAAATACTTCAAAAATTGGTGTGTCCTCATCACTTTCGATAAAGTCCTTCCACTCATGAAAAGCCTCATTTACCTCGCCGGTCATAATACCCGTGTTCATGATCAACAATCGTTTAAATTTCTCGGGCATTTCCTGAGGCAAAGTGAGTCCGAGAACGCCACCCCAGTCCTGACAAACCAATGTAATGTCCTTCAAATCGAGCTCCTCAATAAACCGGAGCAAGAAGTTCCGATGAAAACCGAACGTATAGACATCTTCCTCAGTCGGTTTATCCGATCGGCCGAATCCCAGTAAGTCGGGAGCGATCACTCGTGCACCGGCAGAGGTGAAGATCGGGATCATTTTCCGATAGAGATAACTCCAACTCGGCTCCCCATGAAGACAAAGGAAGATCTCTTCTGAATTCGGACTTCCTTCGTCAATGTAGTGGGCACGAAGATTTTCGTAGCCTTGAAGTCGGTCGATGTAATGTGGTTCGAAGGAGTAGTCCGGTAACCCCTCAAACCGCTCGTCAGGTGTGCGTAGTTTTCTCATGGACTCTAATAGGTTCGCATAGGTCATTTGACCTATAGATTAGATTTAGGTCTATTGACCTAATCTGTCAAGTATGTTGATCTATAGCCTCGAAGAGATGGAAACCAAGCAACAGATCATCAGATCCGCGCTCGAAGTCCTTAAAACCCAGGGAACCGAGGGCCTAACCCTTCGCAAGGTCGCGACTCATGCCCAGATGAGTTTGGGGAATCTTCAATACCACTACAAAAACAAGTCGGCACTTTTTGGTGGACTTGCAGAGCACTACTTCAGCGAATGCAGTGAGATACTTCGGGGCTATGTTCCGATTGGTCCAGAGTCTGATCTTTCGACACGTCTTCGTCATCTCATCGGATCTATTTTTGATCATTTAGATGATCTCACGGACATGTGCCGCATCTTTCGTGAACTCTGGGCTTTGGCTACTCGCGATCCAGAAATCAGCTTTCAGCTCATGGACTACTACTGCGTGAGCCGGAAGGAAATGGAGGCTCTGTTTCTCGAGATTACTTCCTCGCCCGAAGGAAGTTCTAAGATCGTCACACTTTTGCTACCCTATTTTGAGGGCTACTCGATCACACATAATGCGATTGAGGTCCGTAAAGATCAGGTTGTTGATCTACTCACGGAGCTTTCTATGACCTTGGTTGACTAAGCTACTTTACCCCGAAACTACGTCGAACGCTGCCTGATCCCAGGGGGTAAGTGCAAAATAGCAAGATCAACTGCACTGTTGTCGTCCAAGACCTTTTCGGAGCGGTTGCAAAAGTCCTTTTTGAACTAGTCGACCTTAGTGACATGATTTTCGGGCTAAGAAAGGAAAATACTGGTGAGAAAGACACGTAAAATAACTGAACAGATCATCCGCATCCGTCATGACAGTGACCGCACGAGTGTGAATGAAGCCTGCTGCAAGCGTGAGATCAGCGCGCCGACCTATGACCACTGAAGGAGCGTCGCATAGCGGTTTGGCTCCGAATCGGGCGCAGAATGAGCTGCATGCAATCTGCTGGTGTGTTTACCCAGTGGTCAGTAAGCACTTTTTATGGGCCTAGAACCCGAAATTGTAGTCGTTTCGCACTGATCGAGTACGAGTAGTCGAAAAAGTAGAGAGTGTGAACTCCTATGGAGCGTTTGAAGCGATAAGTGCTTTCGCGACTTGATCCAGCAGCTTCTGATGATTCTCAATAAACTTTAATCCGGCTTCATCGATCATTTGAACGGTCTCTGGGGTTGAGATAAATGCATCGGAACCCACCCCGTCAATGTCAGGCGAGAGAAGAAAATTCTCTATTTTGACCTCTGATTCAAATCGTGCATGGGCGTCTAGGGCCATTTGGGAAATGTATTTCTGGCTCTGGCGGGAAATTGCAATTGCAGGCCGTATCCATGAGAGCTCACCACCGTGTCTTTGAAGGTCCGCGCCGACCACGTTTCGGAAGTGAGTCGTTACTGTAACGATTACAAACTTCTTCGCTTCAGGATAAAGATCTCTCGCTTCGAGGTAGGCTACGTGGCCTGGAGAGTTCAAAACCAAAACGGGATCGTTCACTAAACTTGAAGTTTCCCCATATCCAATCAACTCAATAGCCGGAAATAGACCTTCAGCACTTGTTACCGCTGGGACCAGTGACGCCACCATGAGAGACTGATCGGAATCCTTCCAATTCCGAAACAGATGCGGGTCATCATTATTCTGTAGCAGAGCCGGAAAGATCGTCGGCCTTAGTAGCTCAGAGAAAGTCGCGTCTTTAAATAGATCTTTTGATGCTTCAATACGTCCGGCACTGCTGAATCTTGGTGCTATGAGACCATTCAGAGTGATCAGTTTCCGAATTCGTGAGTGCTCAAAGACAGAGCTGGAAAGGCGAACGAACTCTTCTCTTGCCTGTTCAGCGGTCATTGGTTTTCCGGTTTTCTCGGTCGGTAGAAACAATAGTGAGGAGATAATTGCACCAGTAGAAGAACCTGCAACGACATCGAAGAGTTCGTAGGTCTGTCGTCCGGTGATTTTCTCCAAGGCGATCAAAACTTCGAGTTCAGCTAACCCAAGGAGCGCTCCTCCATCAATTGACAGCACGTTGACCTGTTCTTTTTGAGTTAAAGAGTTTTGTGGTTTGGCTGATATCGATTCCTCGCCATATGCAGGTAACTTGCTTTGCTTGATGTCGGTCCTTTTTGTAACCGCGAACGTCGCGATCAGTGTCCCTGCAATCACCAGAGCGACTACAAAAATCACTAGGATAACCTTGAATGCCGTTCTTGTGAGAGATTTTCTTTTTGCTGACATATTGCGGGTAGGTTGATGGTTCCTGTTACTAAGTTCGCGGACGTTTCAATTGATTTACAAGAGCCTAGTTCCACGTTTGCTCGTAGTTAGAAATGTAGCAAAAGGCGAAGCAGGTATTTTGAAGAAAAAGCGAGGATTGCGTTCCAGTCCCTCTGTGAACCAAATTACGAGGTGGAGAGCAATGGGGACTATCTTGCTGCTAAATTGGCTGCGATCGCTTGGTCACCTCCAAATACGTCATAGGGAAAGGACTCAGCAACGGTCTTCTTCAAACGAGAAAGGTTCTCAAAATGGGCGGTCTCGACTGAAGACAGCCTGGTTTGTTTGATGTGTTCTGCGAGGTTTACGGGTACTTCGAGATCGCGACCTACAGATAATCCATAATCCAAGAATTTATAGTCTGGATCAGGACCCTCGAAGCGAAAGTTTGGGAGGCCAAGAGCGTCCGCTAGGATGAGTCCGTGCAAGCTACTTGAGTACACTCTTTCACAAGACGCGACTTCCTGAATGATTGAGCGACAATCGTCTGATCGAAAGTCAATCAATCTGCAACCGGGAATCGATGCCAGGGAGTTGATGTAGCCCTTGCGGGACCAATCGAAGATATGAGGAATGAGACCGAATCCTTTTGCGTCACGGGCCTTGGATAACTGAAACACGTCCGGTGCTAAGACTCCCGGATCTCCGAACGGAAGTTTTTCATCGCCTGCCTCAGCTGCCGTCAGAGGACCCCGAACCAGATGGTGGGTGATTCGCGTGGGTCGATGTACCATTTCTGACGGCTTTTTCAAACCGGACCCCCAAACATGCAGATTGCTGCGTCTCTTATGGTTTTTTCGACAGACCCATCCATAGATCGAGCCGATCGCAAACAGGCTGGCAGCATATACTGGAGTCCACCGGACCTCACGTCCGGTCAGGTAACTCACAACCAAAGGACTGAGTGCGTCCCCAAAGTTTTTGCGGTTGATCCACCAATATAAAGGAATGGGAGCCTTTTTCAGGTTGTTGCTCCTGCTCGAGAGAGTGCGGCTCAGGTAGTATCGAACACGATGTTGGACTGCCTTGGATGAAAGCGGCATGGGGGCTTTCTCTTAGCTACCGAAGTCGGTGTTCATCTATAAAACAAAGGCGACAATTAACTACGGATCGTTTCAACGACGGGCTCGACAGGTCAATTCGAAAACTCTGAGACGCAGTTAGTGAAACTGATGTCGCCTCGAGCTCTTCATTTTTTCTTAGAATCTGCTGGTGTGAGGAAAGTGGCTATTGAGTGATTTGAATGAAATGCCTAGTTATTAGGCTTGTCGCCAAAATTTTCAACGTCATGGCTGTCACTAAAGACTCCCAAAGGAGACACGCCGTTGTCCTAATGGTGCTTCTTGGACTCTTTTGTTTCCGGGTCTTTGCCCAGCTACTCCAGTGGGTTCGTCCGGTTGGATTCCTGCCCGGGTTTGACCGATGGGCAAGCGGGGCACTTCCGTATCCGCTCTTGTTCGGGATTCAAATTATCATGATCGGTGCATTTTTTTGGATACTCTACCGTTGGTTCAAAAAGAAGATTACGCCTTCCATTAAGATCGGTGTCGCGTTGTCGACGTTTGGGGGGATCTACTTCCTCGTTATGTTTACCAGGCTGATTATTGGCCTTAGCGTTGAGCAATCTCCCGTTTGGTTCCAATTCACCATACCTTCGTTCTTCCACCTTGTGCTGGCTTCATTCTTTGTAACGATGGGAACCTTTCATTTGCAAAATGCAAAGACGACGTGAGTTTCTAAAACTAGTTGGTAAGCTGGGAACGGTGGTTTCGGTATCACCCTTGTTCATTACAGGCAGGTCATGGGCGGACATTGCCTCGACGACGATCAATGATGTACATTCCCAGCTCAATTCGACTGAGGTTCTTGCAATTAAGAAACCGTCAACGATTCAGCAGCTAAGTCGGATTCTGTCGGAGACAACTGCCTCGGGTGAACAGGTAAGTCTTTGTGGCTCGCGGCATTCGATGGGGGGTCAACAGTTTGGTAGTAGGACGGTACTCATCGATGTCTGTTCGTTGAATCGAGTCATTGGGCTCGACCGGGAGCAAAAGGTCGTTCACGTAGAAGCAGGAATCACTTGGCCCAAACTCATCGATTGGTTGAATGAACATGCTCCCGAGCTGAGCATTATCCAAAAACAAACCGGAGCGGACGAAATGACTCTGGCGGGTGCACTGTCTTCAAACATCCACGGGCGCGGGCTCATCAGCCGCCCGATCATCGAGGACGTAGAGTCATTCACGATTGTCACTGCAAGTGGTGAGGAGCTTGAGTGTAGCCGCCAAAGGAATGCTGGGCTTTTCGGACTTGCCATCGGTGGATACGGCCTTTTCGGCGTCATCACGACCGTGGGTCTTCGTCTGACTGATCGAATTACCGTCGAAAGGGTGGTTACAACCAGGCCCGTTGCAGATTTGGTTCCGGCGATTGAGGCCCGTATCGCAGATGGCTATTTGTTCGGGGATCTCCAGTATATGACTGATGAGTCTGCCGAAGGGTTCATGAGGATGGGAGTCTTTTCCTGCTACAAGCCAGCCGCCGCCGATGCGTTTCCGTCGACCCAACGCCAGATGTTGAATCTGGAACAGTGGCAAAAGCTCTATCTTTTGGCGCATGTGGATAAGGGTGAGGCTTTCAAAAATTACCGGGATTACTACCTTCAGACAGACGGGCAGATTTACTGGTCCGATCAACACCAGCTGAGCACTTACCTCGAGAATCAAAACGTCTTGCTGAATGAGGCGATGGGTCATCCGTTCAGGTCCTCACTCATGATCAGCGAACTTTACGTGCCTCGAAGCGAGTTGGGCAGTTTCATGGAGAACGCCCGAGCTGCTGCTCTCGAGCAGGACATGGATATTATCTATGGGACCATCCGAATCATTGAAAAGGACACGGAAAGTTTTCTAGCGTGGGCGAAGGAGGATTATGCCTGCATCATTTTCAACCTGCATGTCATCCACACGGAAGAAGGACTGGCGAAAGCAAAGGACGATTTCCGCCGTCTGATCGATGAGGCACTTGCCCTCGGAGGTTCTTATTATCTGACCTACCACCGGTGGGCGAGAAAGGATCAAGTTCTTGCCGCATACCCACAGTTTCCAGAGTTCTTAAGACTCAAAAAGGAATACGATCCGGAAGAACGATTTACCTCCGACTGGTACCGACACTACCAAGTGATGTTTCAATCGACCTAAGTGAGAGAAGCGTCGTAGGACCATTGGTGCCGGCTTTCAGTAGGGGGATTTCAGTTTTCTGGTTCATGGTTGCGCGGATTTCTGAAGATCCTGTTCTTTTCCATCCTTGCGAACTCAATTCAGGGGTATTTGAGTAGGGACCCATGAAGAAACTTAGATCTGCTCTTGTTCTGCCCCTTCTCTTCACCTTTGGGGTCTCCTCTCAGGCCCACTTCCTTGAGTTGTTGCCCGCCAAGGCACTCTATTTCAATGCCGATGGTGGCGAGGTCGGTTTGGACATTCTGTTCGGTCACCCCTATTACGGCGTTGTGTTGAAGGCAGACGCGCCAACCGAGGTTACGGTGCTGGACCCGGATGGAAACACTACAGGTCTTACCGTTAAAGATGACGGGAACTCCAAGTATTTTACCTCTTTTGATGTGAAGGGTCCTGGTGACTACACGGTCGTGGCGAAAGGTGCTCCCTTTTATGAGTCCGAGGAGGGTCTGTTCATAAAGCAGACTTCGAAAGTAGTGGTTAACGCTGGTGGAATAGAAGGTGCATGGAATAAACCTGTCGGCCTGCCGATCGAAATTGTTCCTCTCTCCCGGCCCTACGGGCTTTGGGCGGGTAGCAGCTTTTCCGCTATGGTCTTTGTGGATGGTAAACCCGCTCCACACGTGAAGGTCGAAATCACTCTTGCAAGGGGTTCCGAAAAGCTTCCAGAGCTGAGTGAACTGCATGATGTTGCTACTCTCTACACCGATGGAGTCGGCATGTTCACTGTCTCATTGCCTGTCGCAGGGTGGTGGGGCTTGTCTGCGATTTCGCTTCCTGAGGAGACGATGAAAGCACCGGATGGCAAAGAGGTGCCGGTCGAGCTCGATGGACTGATCTGGATCTACGCCGACAGCCTCAGTAACTAAGACAAGGATTCCGGTTCGGTTTTTGTCGGCGTGATGTCCCGCCGATAGGTTTCTGGCATCGTCAAAACGGTGATAGCCGTGATGATTGCTCCCAGTGTGAGGTAGAGGGCAGGCACCAGGTCTTGGCCGGTATTGCGGATTAACCAGGCGGCAACAAGCGGAGTCGTCCCCCCGAAGATGGCGACCGACACATTGTACGCCACAGAAATCACCGTACAGCGATAGCGCACCTTGGTCAGCTCAACGATGGCTGCTGAGTTGGCCCCAAAGGCACCGCCGAGAAGGATCGCAAAGGCGAGCTGACCAAGAAAGATCAACAGAGTGTCATCGTGGTGGATCACCATGAAAAGCGGTAGAGAAAGCACCGCGCAGCCAATGGAAGAAACTAGCAAAACCGGCTTACGCCCGATCCGATCGCTGAGCCACGCGGTTATCGGAACGATTATTACGAGCGTCCCCATGGCAACTGTATCGATTTCGAGTGCTCTTGCCATCGAAACGCCTACCTGCTCGGCAAGGTAGGTCGTGACGTATACAAACATCATGTAGAAACCGATGTTTGCCATGAGAACCAGTCCTGCGATCCGCAGCATCGTTCGCCACTCTAGGCGCACGGCAGCTATCAACGGAATCTTCTCTTCCGAGGCACTTGCCAATCCCGGTTCCTCCGTCATGTGGCGTCGGAAAACAGCGGCGAACAGTGCGATGCCTACGCCTAGAAGAAATGGGACTCTCCATCCCCACGAAGCGAGCGCCTCTTCAGAAACGATACCGGAGATTAGGGCTCCCAGTCCTGAGCCAAGGAGAAATCCGAGGGTAGCCCCCACGTTCACCCAAGAGCCTACGAAGCCACGCTTTTTGGCCGGGGCTCGCTCGACAAGGTAGATAATCGACCCCATGTATTCACCTCCCACCGAGAAACCCTGGGCGACTCTCAACACAGTCAGTAGGATTGGTGCAGCAATCCCAATCGTTGCATAGTTGGGAAGACATCCGATCAGGAGTGTCGAAACTCCCATCAGAATCACCGACGCCTGAAGCACCACCGCCCGGCCACGCTTGTCCCCAAGATGGCCAAAGAACATCGCACCCAGTGGGCGGGCTAGAAAGCCTGAGGCAAAGACAGCAAACGCCGCGATGATTGAGATTGTCGGGTCGTCGGAAGGAAAGAATTGTTCCCCGATAACGGCAGCAAAAAAGCCGTATGAGGCAAAGTCGAACCACTCAAGAACGTTGCCGACCGATCCGGCAATGATGCGTTTCCGTTCGCTGGAAGATCGATTCATCCGCTGACTGCTCTAGGCTGTAGCCGGGATTTTGGCGAGACGCTCCATGCTCTATGCATCGCGATCACGCCTTCGAATTCCGAGGACGATGCTCAACCCGAAAAGGCTCATCAGAAATCCGAAGGAAGAAGGTTCCGGGATAATAGAGAAATCGTAATTGAGTGTCTGGCCTCCTGCGGTGAAGCCCCCGCTTTCCGGGATCAGACCAAGGTCGCCGAGGGTAGCACCCGCATAGAAGGCAGAGCCACTGAGCGAGTCGCCCTCAACCCAGCTGCCCGAAGACGGGCCAAAGAACTCGATTCGGTCCACATCGGGGTCAATCAATAGTCCAAAGGAATCCCTAGGGGGTGTTCCAACGGGAGAATTGTCAGAGAATACGATCTGACTGGAGGGTGGATTGACGGTGAATACGCCTTCGGTTGGGAAAGCGATCAGTCCACTTTCACCGTACTCATACTGGGAAAAGGAATTGTTTGGAGATCCGTTCATCAAGAAGAGTATCCCAAAGAAATCGGCGACCACACTCGCAGGTTCTGGTCGGGTGCCAGTTCCACCAGGATTGCCTGTGAAGGTAACATCCCACGTTCCGCTGTAGGACGCGTGGACTCCGCTGGGCGTTTCGACAAGATTCAGTTGGATGATTGCCTGACTCGAAGGGGCGCAAAAAAACACCGAAAGAATAATCAGGAAAATCACGTTTCTCGTGAAGCGCTTTGACGGAAGAGGACAGCAGCTCTGCATGTGTCAGAGGCAACGGATTGCGGATAGGGGGTCAAGCTTCGGCTTCGGATGCACGGGTAAAGGAGAGTTTTTACAGTTTACGCAGATCGATGGTCCCAAGCTTTTGGAGTGGTTTAACTTGTTTCTGCTGCCTGTCGGGGTTTTTCTCCACCTAGCGTGGTTGATGAAAGCGATCAGATTGGTGACCTGAAGAAACAGATGGCTGTGCTTACACGGACGATCCTTGTCCTTGTTATCGCTTTCCTGATTGCCTCCAACCTACGACTTTTAAGCGTTCTTGGAAGGGGCGAAGAGTTTGGATTGATTTTGAACGGAATGCTCGCGGGTGCAAAGGTGCCTAGTACTACCCAGATCTTTACGACTTACCACCTCGCGATTTATTCCGGGTTTACCGCGGTTACCGTCGCACTTGTATTTGCTGTCTTCCGTTCGAAAGATAAAACCAAATACCTGGTTTGCGCAGTCTTTGTCAGTGTTTTGTCCTACACCGTTGCAGAGTTGGCGATGCAGTCTTACTGGAGCCCGATCCAGAAGGTGATTCAGATGTTAGCGGGTCCGTAGTAGTATTTGGTTCAAAGATCGAAGGAGTCTGGTGAAGGGGGAAAAGGTAGTTTTTGAAGGGTATATCCTTAAATGTTTTCGTTCGTTTACTTTGGTTTTCATAACGACAGTATCCGCATTTGCGGCGGTCCCGAAGTTACCAATCATAATTGATAGCGATTTCACTGATTGGCCCGAGCAGAAGGGTAGAGAGACGATACGGGCTGCGAGTGACTCAGACTACGTGTATCTCTATTTTAAAATATCTGAAGAGACCGTTTTTCAGGAGAACTTTGGGATTAATCTCTATTTTGATACGGACGATGATCCTGCGACGGGCAGGGATGGGGCCGAAATTCGTTGGAGTGCCGGAAGTCGGTCCGCGGCGCTTTACAGCGCGAACGGTTCTCAAAAGAGCACCGCTCGGCATGCGGCTTTTGGATTTATCGCGGCGCCTACGATTGATTCGGATGAGTTTGAGATCAGGGTTTCGAGGGACTACTTTCCTGGGCCATCGGCGTCGGTAACCATTGAGTATACGACCATCGGATTTCTGGAAACTCTTGGATTCACTCTTGAGGACGCTGACTTGGTGGTCAGCCGATCAGCAGATCGAAGTCCGTTCTCTGATCTCCGGCTGGTTTCTTACAACGTTCTTCGCGATGGACTTCAGAGCAGCTCCCGTAGTAGCCGATTTGGGAGTGAAATCAGTTTTTTGGCTCCTGACGTTCTGGCATTGCAGGAAAGCGATGGAGACAGCTTGACCTGGATGAGGGCGATTGACCCGCGTTTTGTGGCAATGGCCAGTAACTCTGGTTGCCAGATTGTATCGCGGTTCCCGATGGTCAATGATTGGAATTTGGACGGAAACGTTGCTGCGCAGCTTCGGGTTTCGAATAGTCAGGACTTGTTGCTGATCTGTGTCCATTTGCCGTGTTGCTCGAACGTTTTTGGGCGCGGCTTTGAGCTCGGGACGATCACGAACTTCATCCAGGCCATTAGGTCTGGTTTGATCGCCGGAGTAGCAGCGGATATCCCGATCGTTACGGTTGGGGATTGCAATTTCGTTCGCGAGGATTCGAGCCAGATTGTGGATTTCGAGTCCGACACTGCCTCGGTCAGGCAGAAGGTTCTGCACCTTAATGAAAACAGGTTTACGACGTGGGAAAACCCGTCGAGCTCATTTTCTCCGGGAAGGTTGGATTGGTGTTTTCTAACTGAGGGAATCGTCGCAGTAAATTCCTTTATCTATAAAGACACGCAGCCATCAGATCACCTACCGCTGGTCTTTGATCTTGGTTTCAACACCGATGGAGATTCGCTGCCTGATCTGTGGGAAGTCTTCTACTTTGGTGATCGGGCGGAAACCGATTCAGGCAATTTTGATAGTGATTCGTTATCGAATCTAGAGGAATACCGGTCAGGCACTTCACCATCGAATTTTGGGGATCAACAGGAGGTAAGGCTAACCATTCAGGATGGCCACTCCGGTTTTTTGACTTGGACTGCCGTTACAGGAAGCAAGTATTCTTTACTGGTCTCGGACGACCTTGACGATTGGAGAGAATTGGATTGGTCGATCGAGGGGATTAGCGGCGAGGTATCACTCCCGCTCGAAAGTCTCGGAACGGGTGGATTCTACAGAATCGTTGTTGAGTCAGCCAATTAGTGAACTCGAGAAGCGTTCCGCACTTTGCGTTGAGGAATGCGGGGACTGGATAACTCGTGCGTGAGGCTCAGTTGTTCTGCTGATTAAAAGGATTATCAGGGACTACTATCAGGTTGTCTGGGTCTGGTTCTACCTTCTCTACCTTCAGAGTTGCGGGCACAAGAACGACTCCGCCTTTCGTGATTACAATGTCGGCTTCGATTTCATCGGCGATCAGGGCGACAATTTCAATCCACGCGATTTGTTCTCTTTTGATCGTGACTTTGTTTTCTAATTTTTCTTTAGCAATCCCAAGAGCTTCGATTCTTAAAGGAAAGACCATGTCATCGCTAAGTCCGTCAATTAACTGACTAACCGTCACATCATTTGCACTGAATTTCGGGATTTGACTTTTGGTCGCTGTTTCAATGGTCCACTCGTAGGTGATTGGGTCTGGTATGATCCAGCTCATAGCATGAACCTTTCCCGAGAAAATTAGGAGAAAAACTGCGGTTATGAATTTTTTCATTTTTTCAAAGAACTTCGATTAAGGTAGCTTTTGATGGTTCGCCGGGAGCAAGCGTGGGAGCCCGTTCAACCAAAAGCTGAGGCACTATCTACTTACCCCCGAGGGCTGCTTGAATCGCTGCGAAGACATCTTGGTTCGAAACATCGAGAAGGGGAGCCTGCTCGTGATCGACGCCACTGCCACCGTAGTTGTTGTCGTTCCCGACGTGACCAAATTTAGTCTCCTCGATTTTTTCGCAGATTTCATTGAGTCGATCCACTCGGGCTTTGTCATTGGCCGCCCCTGCCATAGCGTCCGCAAAAATGCTCTCTCCGTCACCGTAACTGAAACCGATGGAAATGATCACCCTCGGATCTTTGTAGCTCACAGCATTGATGACCCGTGTGGGAAGGGTGAAGAAATTCACCTGATGGCCGTTTTCGAGTTTTTGGTAATGATCGCCGTCGGGAACATGGGCTTTTTGAAAGTCATCGAATGTGTATCCATCTTTGAGACGACGGGTCAGAATTGAAACGACGGTGGGAGTTTTTTCTCTGTAGGACATTGGACGTTGTTTTTGCAAATAAGGTTTCAGTCCGCACTAGACCGAATCTGCGACGAAAAGGAGACCTACCTTAATCTGCCACTGCTTTCAGTCTAAGAAAGTTTCCTATCGATCCGTCTGTGGGCAAGGAGATAGAGTATCGATCATAGTCTCCGTTGATCGTTTCTACCGAGAAATCGGAATTGGTGATCACTAAGCGGTTCCATGTGGCGAGATCATGGGAGTGTTCCACCTCGAGGTAGTATCCCGTCGCGAGCTGATAGCGATCAAAGGAGAGGGTCATTCCCGTTCCTGAACTGGCGAGGTCGATTGTGACAGGAGATAAGTTTCCGTCCGCAACGGTAGGGGAGAGTCCGAACAGATGCTCAAACACGTTCGGAATTCCATCTTTCTCAAAATCGATGGCTTCACCGGCCTGCTGCGGGTCCGGATTTTGGCCAAAGTATTGGTTTTGAAAGGAAAGGAATGAAACTCCGCCGGGAGTCAGTGTTTCCGGTGGTCCGTCGCCCGATTCTGCGTCGGGAGAAGGAGCGTCTGCGAGCTGAATGACGAATTTGTCGAGAAAGGTGCCGTTTTCACGGTAGGTGATTTGAAGGACGTGCTCGCCGACGAACGAACCGTCTTCAGGGATGTCGACTGAATACCAGGCACCCATTCCGAATTCATCGTTCTTTATCGTCCAAGGTCCGTCATCGATCCGCCAGAAAAAGGAGTCGTCCTGATTGCTGGTGGTGAGAAAACGCATCCAGAATCGATAGTCGCCGTCCGTTTCAATCGTAAAGGGATAGCTGATGATGTCGTCTGGATCCGCACTGGTGATCGATAGGGTCAGCCGATTCTGGGAGGGATTGATCTCGATAAACGAACCGCCGGAAGCAGTGATCGCAGGGTAGTTTTGGTCCTCCCGAATGATCCAGTTGGCTCCGGGGATTCCGCTCTCTGCTTCCATGGAGACGACTCCCCCGTTCTCTTGGAAGCCATCGGCCGGGACGAAGAGAGATCCCACGGTAATAGTAACCGATCCCGACTGGATTGGATTCATTCCATCGCTGACGGAGAGGGTGAGGACATAGGTGCCCGGGGAATCAAAGGTGGCTGCGCTCTGTGGATCGGTATCGTCTGCGAAATACACACCCGTCGGACCGGTCCAATGGTACGTGAGGGGATCGTCGTCGGAGTCCGACGCGGATCCCTCAAGGACCGCAGTGTTTACGGGAAGGAGGAGGGATTGATTGTCTCCGGCATCGACGGTCGGTGGAGAGTTTGTCGATGAAGGGTCTCCCTGAAGAAGCCAGGTGAACAGGTTTACCGCCAGCTGGGCGTTGTCATTTTTCAAGACATCGCTTCCCGCCCCATTTTCGTTGAAAAAGGTATTACGGTCAAAGAAGCCTACCACGCGCCCTTCATCGAGATAACCGGCTACGATGACGCCGTCGTTACTCGTAACTGCGCGCGATCCTCCACCCGGCGGTGACACATTTTGAGGTACAGCCAAAACGGAATAGCTCGCACCCAAGGGGAGCGAATCATCGATCGTAATCGGCGAGACTCCTTCACCATCGAATTGATTGACTCCGTCGAGAATCGGATGCGGGAGGCCAGATGCCGTGAAATCGCTGGATCGATCCAGTGTGTAGGTGCCGGCATCCCGATTCATTGTTAGGCCAAAGCGATCCATAAAGAGTTGATCGCTTTGCATGGCGGTCGTGTTTGTTGGGCCAAAGTTGGCATCCGAAATAAAAAGCACTGCTCCGCCTGAGCGAACGTATTGCTCGATCGCGTCGATTTGAGACTCGGTGTAGCTGAGATTATTGTTGGAGCCGAGGATGATGGCTCCGTAGAGGGTGAGGTCGAGGTTTTCGAAGTCAACGGGGGCCGGCGTGTCCCAAGCTCCTTCCTCAATTTCCGTGAGAGAGAAGCCTTCGGTGAGGAGAAGGTCCGCCATTTGCGCCCAACCGTGGTTACCATTGCTGGTGGATGTGTTGAAGATCGATCCCCGGTGCTCGCTTTTGCACGCTACATTCGTTCCGAGTGCACCTCCACACTCTGGTCCTCCTGCCGTGCCCTCTCCTCCAATGACGAAAAGGATGGATCGGCTGGCTGTGTTTTCGACGAGGACGGCCCAGTCCTGATCGGTTTCGGAAGGTGCAGAGCCTAGGCTGACGACGGACCCTGCGGTTACTTCCGTGATTGCTCCATTGTGATAGCTGCCGGTTCGTGGGTTGTACCAACGAACGTCGAACTGTCCGGACACTCCGGTGAGGTCAAGGGTAAGACCGGTTCCGACGTCTTCTGAGAAGATTGCGTAGACTTCGCCTTCTTTCATAAGGACGAACGCGTCCCCTTGGGAAGCGGTGGCGAGATCCTTGTTGGGCACCATTTCGAGAAGGGGAAGGGGTTCAAAGAATGCGCGAATCGCCCGACACCAGTTGAAGGCATCTTTCATAATCGAGAAGTCTTCAATTCTCTGGTCGAAGCCGTGGCCGCCGCCGTCCTGTTGAATGTACCACATAAAACCCGAGGCACCTGCGGTAAGGGCCGGCCACATCTTCTGGCGACGACCCAGTGGATAGCCGACATCGAAATCGTTGTTATTCTCGATCTTTTGTGGCTCGTCCCAGGTGATCGTCCACGGCTCGCCTGCCGCGGCCGAAGCATCGCGGTATTGGTTGATCACATTGTAGAGAGAAACGCTGCTGTTGCTCCCCTGGAAAGAACCGTTGTCGAAGTTGGGGTCGCCATAATGGTTGGTGTAGGTGTTGAAGGGGATTCCTGCACCGCCGACTTGATAGGTCACCGGATGATCGTAGGGGTCGACCGCTTTCAGATAGGCCGCTTGGACGGTCCGCTCGTTGGCCGACCACTCGGTCTCCTCCATGATGTTCCACTTTAGCCCGTTGTAGTGGCCAAATCGCGCGATGAGCATTCGGAAGTAGAGCTTTCTTAGATCCGAATCGGCAGCGCCGTAGTAGTTCATGTTTCCGCTCTCGTGTTCGGCGAGGTGGAGATGGATAAAGATCCCCAAGGATTGGGCATGGGAAAGAGCGATGTCCCACTGGTCGAGCTTGAGGAGATCGTAGCGGTCTTTGTCATCGTTGGGCGTTGGATGAGGAAACACGTCCTTCCCGTCTCCGCCAATAGTGTTGCTCATGATATAGATGGCGTTGCCTCCCTCTTCGGCAATGTAGTTTATAGCTCCAATCAGAGCGCGACCATCGCCGTTTCCCCAATCCGGATCTCCGACGTTCCAATCGCTTTCATGGACAGCAAATTCGTGACCGATCCCGATGGTGGTGTTGGTAAAACCTCGGTAGCCGAGTAGGTTTTCCGGTATGCCGGGACCGGCGTATACGTATGGCTTACCGCTCCCTCCGAAAGTGAGGTAGTGGTGACCCCGGTTGACCAGCATACCGCGGTCCGGGGCGCGAAAGTCCTCTCCCGTTTTGTCCGACTCGGTTACGGTAAACGTACCACTCAGGCCGTCATAGGCGGCTACCGGTGTCCCGGCGTTTTCATCCGTTCTTACCGCAATTTGAGATCCCTCGCGAAAGGAGGTGCGGTAGGACCACTCGCCGACCGAATCAGGGCTTAGATGAGCTCTCCAGATGTCTCCGGAATCCCCGCCTTGCCCATCCGTTGCAAAGTATCCGGGAATACGAAATGTTTGTCCCTCGGGGCCTGTGAAATCGACATTGAAACGGTATTCAGTAAACGGATTCGGATTGGCTGTCTCGCTGGAGGAGATCGCCTCTAAGTCGAGAGTGACTGCATGCCACCTCATAGGATCCGTGCTGATGGTGATCGATTGCCCTAAGACAATCGCAGGAAGCAAGATCAAGGGACTGACTCGAATATACCGGTCTAGGCGCATACAATCAGAGTTTGAGATAGTGTCTAATCCAACCCTGGCACTCGAGCAATCCTTGTTTAGATTCTACGGATGATTCTCATTTCTTTCACATACTTACATGGAATCAGTTACAAACCGGGAGTGCTGCTGAGAACGTGGGGTTTGCTCCCCACCAAAAAAGGGTGATCGTATCGACCTGGAGGTAAGGAGATATGGCCTCACGTCCCTGCGCCGTAGAAAAGAAGGGAACCAGGTTTTAAACCTGTAAAACAAGTAGAACCTCAGGTTAGGCTCGTTCCAACCCCGATCACCACACCGACCACGGCTCCGTAAACGATGTGTCCAAAGAAATGGATGGCTCCTATAATGAGAGAGACCTCGCGAAATTCTTCGAGTGGATGTTTCTCCGCCATGTAGATCATGAGAACGTAGGCCATACCGAGGCCGTGGAGAATTCCGAATCCGATTCCGACAAACACAACGGGAAAGAGGTGAGTGATTCCGATGGCGGAGAACAGGAGTCCGTAGATTACCCCAAACAAGAGACCCGAACCGAGATGGATGCCCAAACCGAATTGAGTGGCATTTTTCTTCGTGCGTGAGAAGAAAGAGCCAAGCGCGATCACCATGTCCACCTCGTCACCGCCTCCCAATCGACTGATTAGCCGCATCGAATAACTCATGGCGACAGCACCGAGGGCACCTGCGATGAGGGAGCAAAGAATGAAAGCGGGGGTCATTAGCTTTTGTGAACCGTAACAGTAGAGAGTTTACTGATATTTGTAAACAGGACTCTTTGTGCTGGTGAAAAGGCCCATGGAAATCAGTGTTCATTCGCTACTTAAAGAGAACATACTTGGGTTTCGATGTCGGGACCGAAATCGGGTTTCGATAGTGATACCGACTTCGATTTCGATTTTTGCGATCATGCTTTGTATGAGGCGCGGTTTAATAACAATCATCAGCCTATTCGACCGGTTCTTATTCGGTTTAGGGTAGAAAAGTCCCTCAGCCATGATTCAGGTCTCAGAGCCTTTCTCGGCCCTCTTGGGGTATAATTTAAAGTGCGGGGTGTCGGGCTTATGGCACCGATGCGGACTGAAGCAAGCCCGCGCTCCATTGTGGCGGTGTTGAGGAGCGCGGACTTGTCTGCCCCGGTGGAGTGGTGTGGTTTCCATATTACCCCGTGGCTCTAATCACACCTGCCCTCTTGGGCAGATGCATTCTGAGGTTGCTCTTCGGTAGGTATCTTTTTGTGTTCGAGAGGGTTCTGTCTCAATGGCCAGCAGGAGATACATGATTTGGGCGCCACGTTTCGGGTATGTTTGGAGGATTTCGGTCCTTTTCCTTTCCTGCTTTGTGTGCACGTTGGCGTCGGACGTTTCTGACGGTCCTCTTGCTCCTGCAGACACCTCATCTCCGAGGGGAACACTAGAGTCTTTTCTTTTAGGGACAGAGATTCTGGCTGATGCACTGAAGGACCGTCGGGAAGGGAAGAAATCCAATATTGATATCGGGTGGGAAGTGGAGAAGACACTCGACACTCTCGATGTCAGCGAAATTCCGAAAGTGATTCTCCGGCAGACAAGTCGTGAGAAAGCGCTTAAGCTGAGGGAAATTCTCGACCGCGTGCAACTTCCTCCCTTGGAGGAGGTTCCTGGAGCAGACGATTTGGAATTACCGGATCGTTGGACCCTTCCGGGGACCCAGATCACGATTCGCAAAGTAGCTGAGGGACCGCGAGCAGGGGAGTATCTATTCTCACCAGGAACTCTGGATCGAATTGATCGCTCCTATGACCGAATTAAAGACCTCCCCTACAACGACGATGCGCTTGAGGGCTTCTACGAAAACCTGCGTCACGAACCGGGCAAAGCGTGGATGAGATCGTTGGTCCAAGCACTTCCGGTTTCCTTTCAGAAGAATTTCTTTGGATTGGTGGTTTGGCAGTGGATTGGCTACTTGGTTTCGATTTTCTTCGGGCTCTTTTTGACGTGGCTTTTATTCAAGCTCGGTAGGATTTCCCGGCGTCTTGACCACGACCGTCATCGGTTTGGATTCTTCCTTTCAATGGTATTTCCGATTGGAGCTGTGATGATTCCAATGCTGGTGAAGAAGTTCATCAATGAGGGGCTATCGATTTACGGCGATTTATTGTCGGTGACAAATTTCTCTCTGAACGTTGTCGCTATCGTCGCAATGGTGATGGCGGTCTTCGGGATTGGTTACCGATTCATCGAGGTAGCTGCCTCTTCGGCCGCGAAGACCTCTCAAGGCATTGATCCGCTTCTTGTGCGTCTTGTCGGCCGGCTCCTTACCATAGTCGCGGCTGTCGTGGTCCTAATCGAGGGTGGAAACAGTCTCGGAATTCCTATGACAACCCTGATTGCCGGTGCCGGAGTGGGGGGATTGGCTCTCGCACTTGGAGCGCAGGCGGCGATTAAGGACATGGTGGGCAGTATGATGATTTTGCTCGATAAGCCCTTCGAAGCAGGAGATCGAATTCTTGCTTTGGGTTTCGACGGGGTGGTTGGTGACATTGGCATTCGCTCGACACGATTGAACCTTCTCAATGGTCATGTAACCACGATCCCGAATGAGACGGTGGCAAAGGCTGAAATCGAGAACATTAGCCGCCGACCTCACATTCGCAAAGTGATGCAATTTGCCCTCGCTTTGGATACGACTGCAGAAGAGCTTGAAACGGCGTTGGCCATCTTCCGAGAGTCTTTGGAGAACCATGAAGGGGAGAATGAGGATTTCCCGCCGCGGGTCATCGTTGATGGGATCGGTCGGGATGGGATTTACGTAAAAGTTCTCATCTGGTATCACCCTCCTGCATTCTGGGATTACAATGAGTGGTTGGAGAAAACCACTTTAGTTATCCTTAAACGTTTGGAAGAGGAGGGCGTGCGCTTGGCGGCTCCAGCAACTGAGGTCTCGGTGCGAAAGGAAACTGAGGAGAGAACTTCGCCTACTCCACAGTAACCGACTTGGCCAGATTTCGCGGCTTGTCCACATCGCAATCCCTTGCGACGGCAATGTGGTAGCTGAGAAGTTGGAGGGGAACACTCATGATAATGGGTAGTGCAGGATCGGTTGCGCTGGGAACAACGATCAAGTCATCGACTAGTCCATCCGGGATGTCGCAGTCTTCGGTGGCGATCGCAATCACTTTACCTTTTCGTGCTTTCACCTCCTGCATGTTAGCGATCGTCTTCTGGAAAATCTCTCCGCCCTCGACGAGAAAGACGGACGGACATCCCTCGGAGATCAGAGCGATAGGCCCGTGCTTCATTTCGGCGGCTGGATAGCCCTCGGCATGGATGTAGGAGATTTCCTTCAGCTTCAAAGCCCCTTCGAGCGCCACCGGAAACATCAACTGTCTTCCAAGGAAAAGGCAGTCCTCGTGCTGCGCGTATTTCTCGGCAACTGACTTGATTTGATCGTTCAGCTTAAGCGTTTCCTCGACCTTGCTTGGGAGCTCCCGCAATGACTGGACGAAATTGCGGCCGGCACTAAAGCTGAGATCGCGGATGCGACCAAAATAGAGAGCGACCATCGAAACGAGAACAAGCTGCGAGGTGAATGCTTTTGTGGAGGCAACACCGATTTCTGGCCCGGCATGTTGATAGATTCCACCGTCGGCCTCTCGGGCAATCGTGGATCCGACTACATTGTTGATAGCGAGGGTTCGGTAGCCCTTGCGCTTCGCCTCACGCAGAGCCGCCAAAGTATCAATCGTTTCGCCGGACTGGCTCACTACGAAGATCAACGTATCTCTATCGAGCGGTGCGTTTCGGTAGCGAAATTCAGACGCGTATTCCACCTCGACCGGAATTCGGGCGTACTTTTCTATCAGGTACTCAGCGATTAGACAGGCGTGCCAGGCCGTGCCGCAACCGCAAAATACAATCCTTTCGACCTGTCGGAGTTCCCTGACATCGATGTTGAGTCCACCAAACTTGGCAGAGCTTTCATCCTTGGAGAACCGTCCTCGCATTGCGTTTTCAAGTGCTCGCGGCTGCTCAAAAATCTCTTTGAGCATGAAATGCCGGAAGTCTCCCTTCTCGGAGTCTTCGACCTCCCAATCGACTTGATGGATGATGGCATCGACCAACTCCTCATCGGCAGTGATGACCTGGTAATTGTCTCTCGAAAGCTCGACCAGCTCGCCATCATTGAGGTAGATCACGTTGAGGGTCGCACCGACCAGAGCCCCGACATCGCTGGCGATGAAATTTTCATCTTTTCCTAGGCCTACAATTAGCGGTGAGCCTAGACGGGCACCGATCATAACATCGGGATAGTCAATACAAATGACCGCGATCCCGTAGGTTCCCTCGACGTGGAGAAGAGCTTTACGCACGCTCCTTAGAAAACGGCTTTCACCTGAGCCGTTTTCCGGTTCCTTGGCGTAGTGATAGGCAATCAGATTGACGAGTGCTTCGGAGTCAGTTTCCGAGGAGAACGAGTAACCCTTGTCCTCCAGAAAATGCTTCATGCTGGAGAAGTTCTCGATCACCCCATTATGAACGAGGGAGAACTTTCCATCGGAACTAATATGTGGGTGGGCATTGTGTTCTGAGACCCCCCCATGAGTAGCCCAACGAGTGTGGGATATGCCGATCGTGCCTTTCAGTGGATCGGACTGCAGGGCAGTCGAAAGGCTCTGGACCCGGCCAACGCGACGCACTTGACGGATACCCTCGTCGTCACGGATCGCAACACCGGCACTGTCGTAGCCCCGATACTCAAGGCGTTTCAATCCCCTCAATAGAATGGGGCTGGCTTGTTTGTTACCGATGTATCCGACAATTCCACACATGATGTTAAAGCAGTGGTGAGAATATCACCAAAAGATGAATGACAAACCAGAAATGATGCTGGAACTTTCGAGTCTGTTCAAGTAGCGTTTCGCCCCATGCGGAAACGAATTATTTCGGTCATCATGGGAGGCGGCCGCGGAACGAGGCTTCGGCCGTTGACGCAAAGGCGTTGTAAGCCAGCGGTCCCTCTCGCGGGTAAATACCGCTTGGTAGACATTCCGATAAGCAACTGTCTCAATTCCGGACTGAACCAGATTTACGTCCTGAGCCAATTCAACACCGCCTCCCTTCATAGGCACATTCAGGAGTCCTACAAGTTTGATCCGTTCGGCGGAGGTTTTGTGGATATCCTCTCAGCAGAGCAAACGGAATCCGGGGATTCATGGTATCAGGGGACGGCCGACGCCGTTCGGCAAAACCTCATGCACTTTGGTATTCGAGATTCGGATCTGATCCTCATTCTCTCCGGTGATCAGCTCTACCGCATGGATTTTAACCCCATGATCAGGCAGCATGTTGAAGGCAATGCAGACATTACTGTTTCGGCGACAACGGTTTCCAAAGAACAGGCGCCTGCTTTTGGTCTCATGAGGGTGGAGGATGATCTTTCGATTGCTGAGTTCGTAGAGAAACCGAAAGAGGCGTCCTTGATTGAGAGTTTGGTGATTAGCAAAAAGTTAAAGGCGTCCCTTGATGGCGAGCACAAAGAGGACGTCTGCCTGGCTTCAATGGGTCTCTACTTGTTCAATGTAGGGGTGTTACGGGAAGCTCTAAAGTCGTCCCACACGGATTTCGGAAAGGAAATAATCCCTGAACTCTTAGGAAAAAAGAAACTCCACGGTTACATCTTCGACGGGTATTGGGAAGACATCGGGACGGTTGCCGCTTTTTTTGAGGCCAACCTCAGGTTAACCGATGAGGTTCCGCCCTTCAATTTTTTTGATGAAGAGAATCGAATCTA
Source organism: Verrucomicrobiota bacterium (assembly GCA_038744685.1). Taxonomy (NCBI): domain Bacteria; kingdom Pseudomonadati; phylum Verrucomicrobiota; species Verrucomicrobiota bacterium. Next base: position 1,600 of record JBCDMB010000034.1, on the reverse strand, counting down.
CTCGCGGGCGCGTTATCTCCCGGCGACAAAGATCAATGGTGCAAGGATCGAGCGCACGATCATAGCCGACGGATGTATTCTTTCGCGCTGTTCGCTTAAACGGGCGGTGATTGGTGTCCGTTCTGTTGTCGAAGAGGGCTCGACCTTGGAAAACGTGGTCATGATGGGATCGGACGCATTCGAAAATGGACGTGGCGAGGATTTTGAGAGCGATGATTCTCTTAGTGAGATCCCGGTTGGTGTGGGACGCAATTGCACGATCAGGAATGCGATCATTGATAAGAATGCTCGAATCGGAGAAGGCGTAACGCTGGATCCTACAGGACTGCCAGAGAACTACGCAAAAGACGGTATCGTCATCCGCGACGGCATTCTGGTGGTCCCGAAGAAGACGACTGTTCCTCCAGGCTTTATCCTACGATGATTAGCAAAATCCTTCTTTGCACGGACGGGTCCTCCTATTCACGGGAGGCGGCGCGCTATGCTGCTTGGACCTCCCTGTCAACGGGTGCTTCGGTTACGGCCTTGTATGTTTCGGATCTCAGACGGTTTGAAGTGCCGGCAGTTATGGATTTCGGAGGTAGTCTAGGGATTCAGCCTTACCAGAGCCTCGTCTCCAGTGTTCAGGAGATGGAGTCCGAGAAGGCCAAACTGTTAGAGGAGTTTACCCGAAAAACGTTGGCAGAGGAGGGTGTCACTGAAGAAGTGAGCTTTGAGACTATGACCGGTCTCCTTGTTGATTCGATTGAGTCGTTTGAAAAGGACTTTGATCTGGTCGTTCTCGGGAAAAGAGGAGAGTCAGCAGAATATGCGATGGATCATATTGGTTCGACTCTTGAAAGAGTGGTTCGTTTAAGCAGTCGACCTTGTTTGGTGACCAACCGAGAGTTCCGACCAGTTCATAAGGTGGCGTTTGCTTTCGATGACGGTGCGAGCTGTCAAAAGCTCATGGACTTTCTCCTACATTCGGATTGGCTCAAGCCATTTCCTTTACACCTTTTAGCCGTTGCTGAAGGTGAAGACCAGGGTGACAAAGTAGCGGATCGTATCAAAGTCGCTGAAGCCGCGTTACAGGAGGCGGGTTACCAGGTCCAAACCGAGATGCTTGGAGGGTTGGCCGAGGATGCAATCGCAGACTACGTGGAAAGACTGAGCATCGACCTTTTGCTGATGGGTGCATACGGGCATACGAGAATCCGGCGATTTTTGATTGGTAGCACAACGACCGAAACCCTTCGCCGGTGCAAGATCCCTGTTCTCTGCTTTCATTGAAGTTGGTGGGGCGCAGGCTCCGGCAAGCCGGGCGTCTTTGAAATAAATCCTCATCCCATTTCCGCCCGACGAGCCCGGTCAGGAACTGCGCACTACAAACGGGGAGTTTTTAGAGCATTTTGCGATTAGGTTGAACCGTCAGGTGGGATTTAAAATGAGAGCAGCGCAAGGCGGCTTGGTGTGTAGTGGGCTGAAGCCCGTGAACACCAAGCTAACGCAGCGAACTCTCAGTTTAACCCCATCCAGAGGACTGGCTGCTTTTGAGCCGCAACAGCGTTCGAGCGACGCTCACGCACTTCTAGTGCGCAGCGCGTCGCTCCGCCTCGTT
>JBCDMB010000033.1 GCA_038744685.1 Verrucomicrobiota bacterium | reverse complement strand
GAGACACGTCGCAGGGATCTGGTTGGTTTCAGGGCTTCGCCTCGGGATGGAGTCCGATGTTCCCCGCCTCGTGAGCAGAATCTCCCGAAAGTGGGGTCGGAAATCTTCGGGACAGGTGGTTCATTCGATGGCGTTGGCTGCATCGAAAGCGAAGTTTTTTGATGTTTCCCGGGAGCTCCTTTTGAAGAACCTCGAAACTTTTTCACCCCAGGAAAAGACGTGGGGGCAGGGACTCTGGGCCTTTGCCCGCATGGAGAATGAGTTGGGCAACGCCTACGAGGCTACATCTGCCTATCGACGCTTTTTCGAAACTGTAGAGATTCCAAAGAGGTTTCGTCTGCAAGGGTTCTCCCGCTGGATGAGTCTCGTAGAAAAAAACGGATTTGGATTCACGGTGGAAGAGCTGAGTCCCGTAGTCGAGGAAATGGTAAGCGGAAGCGATGATTTTCGAGAACTTCTCGATTTTGCGCGCCATCTGCCAAAGAGCCACTTTGCTGGTTTACGGAATGATTTGATGGCACGCAGCACGGAACTGGCGGTTGAACAGTTGAGAGTCGAGTCTTCTCCTGGTTCAATGATCGCCATCTTACTTCCGTTGGCGAGACGGCAATACTACGACTTTCAGCAGGGTGGAGAACTCATTTCGATCTACAATCGCTATGTGAGTCCGGTTTCAGATCGGCTAAGGAAAACCGGGAACAAGTATTGGGAGTACCTCTCTCTGGTTGCCCGCAGTCATTTTCATTGGGGGCAGCGAAGAAAAGCGTTGGAGATGATGGAGGCGGTCCTCGCCGACGAAAGAGTTCCTGCAGGAGGGAAGGCACTCGTCGGAGGACCTTTCGTATCTCTGTTTGCTCGTAACAAGAAATTGGCGAGAGCGAAGAGTCTCGCGGCGTTTCTTGTTGAAGAGGCACCAACCTCGAGATCTAGTTCAGAGGCGTATTACTGGTTGATGGTTGAAGCGCTCGTCCAGTCGGATATGCCCCTCTCTCAGTCTCATGCATTGTCGTGTCGGCAATGTGTTGGGGGGAATCCTGCCTACGCTTGGGAGTGGGAGTTTGATTCTCGAGCAGCATTGGTCTTGTGGGGATGGAATATGCCGGCGGCAGTTTTGGGAGACCGGGAGGGGTATACGGAGAGCTATCTTGAGTCTCAGTTGCAGGCACTCGAAATGGATAGGGGACTGATGAGAGGATGAATACTATACCTAGCCGATCTGGCCTCTGGCTTTGTTGGCTACTCGTCATCACGGGCTCACGGGCATTTGGTATCCCCGACGGTCACTGCCAATTGGAGTCGATTTCAATGATTGGAGAGAGCGAAGGCCAGTTGGATGCAAGCGTCGTTATTGGAGTGGACGAAGACCTATTGCCCGCCGCCGAGCTGACGGCGAATGGACTTCATCCCGATTGCCCGGTGTATTGGCAGATCGGATCAATGATTGATGGTGAGTTGGTGTGGTCCGATGTGGACGGGGGCCATCTCTTTACATACGTCTTTTACACTGAATCTGCGGGTGTCTACCATTTTAGAGCCCGATCCTCGGGTGATGATGGCTGGAGCAACGTTGAAGTATTCACCCTCAACCCAGACCCCGATTCGGATCAGGACGGACTTGCTGATTCCTGGGAGTATTATTATTTTGGGAACCTTAGATATAATGGACGGCGTGATAATGACAGAGATTTAGTAAGTAATCTCGATGAGTTTTTGTTGGGAACTGATCCAACATCCGCTGTTGATGGGGATTTCGATGACCTTCCAGACGACTGGGAGATTCTGAATTTTGGGAACCTCTCTGAGAGCGGAGAAGGTGATTTTGATGGAGATTCTGTTACGAACAGGATTGAGTTCGAACAGGGAACGAACCCCAATGATAATTCTGATATCGATCTCGACGGTATTCCGGATGATTGGGAACTGGCCAATGACCTCGTTGTTGGTGAGGACAACCGTCTAATCGACACCGATGAGGACGGTCTCAACGACGATCAGGAGTATTTGTCCGGAACAGATCCAAACAACACCGATACTGACAGCGACGGTCTGTCCGACGGGGATGAGGTTTCTCTGGGAACGGATCCTCATGACATTGATTCAGATGGTGACGGCCTCTTTGATGGCTCCGAGGTGAACCTCTTCGGCACCGACCCTCTGGAGAAGCACTCTGATACCGATGGCTTCAATGATCGAATAGAGATAGTAATTCACGGTACGGACCCTAACGATCCTGAGAGTAGACCTCTAGCATGGGGGCCCTTTACACCGCCTGAAAATGAGAACCCACCTACAGCTCAGTCAGAAGTCATTTATTACGGACCTTCGACTGCGTGGGGGACTGACTACAGGTTTGGTAAAGCAAATCAAGTTTCACTTCCTAGGGTGGAAGTCGGAAAAGGCTGGGCTATTTCTAGTTCGGAGTTCCTACCTGATTTCAATGAGCAGTCAAAGGTACTTTACTTCAAGAGACTGTGGTCAACTCCTCCTCATGATCAGGTGTTCGTTTACACGACGAGTTCTTCAGGAGCCGAGCTAGGTCGTGTTGGAAGAGGTTGGATTACAGGCCCTCAGACGATCCAAGCCGATTTTTCGGTACCGTCTCAGGAAGTGTTTGTCGGGACGCATACCGCGTTGGTTGACGATCATATTTTCAAATTGAATACTTCTTCGGCTAAATCTGCTGGGAAGGGCTGGGTAACCGGACCGAAAGAGATGCGGCCAGACTATTTCGAAGCACCGCGGGCTGTTTATTACGGATTAACTGTTCCGGGTGACAGTTCATTTTCTTATGGCAATCAGTTGATTGCATCTACTGTGGACGCTGGTTATGGTTGGATTGAAGGGGTGGACCGTGTCTCTCCTGACTATAGTCAAAATCCTTACAATATCTATGAGGTGCGGCTGTTGCCAACCCTGATCAACGAAGTGTCATTGTCAAGGGGCGTAGGTCTCATGGCGCAGTTTCGAGGAGTCGGGTGGATAACATCCCACAGCGAATTTGACCCAGCAAACGTCTTTAGCTCAGACCCTGAAGCCGTATGGGCCGCACAGAATGATCTGGATTTCTACAACGAAAATAGAATCAACACGCCAAAAGGTAGGAATGGCGACATCGACGGCGATGGGTTTTCAAATTATGAAGAATTTTTAGCGGGAACCAACCCACGTGATCCAACTACTTCTCCTATTAAAAATACTGGTGATATCTACGAATTCTTGGATTCCGACAGGGATGGACTGACTGATCTGGTCGAGATTTCTATTGGAAGTGACCCAAACAACTTCGACACGGATGGTGATCTCCTGCCGGACGGTTTCGAATACAACAGTATTTATCTGGATCCGTTGGTTTTCAACGATATCGAAGAGGACCATGATGGTGACGGGCTAGACGCATTAGAAGAACTCATCCATGGGACAGATCCCGATTTGGAAGACACCGATGGAGATGGTATATCCGATGGGGCAGAGGTTCTCGCCGGAGCCAATCCAAATGATCCTGGAAGTGTGCCTTTTAACCCTGAAGATTTCTATGGTCCGCCCCTTGACGACGCTGATATGGAACCTATTGGACGCTTGGACTTTCTGGGTGGCGGTGCAAAAGTTGGTGTAAAAAACGTCTTGGGTGGCATGGGTGATCATTCGGGTTCCGAGTCCGAAAGATGGAGGCTGAATTTTAACAACTCGAAATCCGTTAGGAATAGAACTTTTGGCGAAGTTGAGGACTTCGGACTCGTTTTGCCCACCGACCGGATTTGGGAAGTCTCAATCTCACATGTGTCTACCAACGGCGAAGGTGATGGTTTCCCGGATTACGATTACTCCCTGGTTTTTGATCAGACTTCGGGATTTCTCCTCTGCGATCCGGACGGAATGCAAGGAGAGTTTGAAATGGACGATCAACCCGATGAGTATTGGGTCGACAAGAGGACCTATTTGGTCCCGATCACTTCGGCAAGCAGCGGTTTCTCCCAAAGTTTCTCGGGGAGTGACGCAGTGGGTCCCAGGTATCGCAAGGTGTATTTAAATGGACGACCGGCACCTGATGAGAAGCCCGAGCAGGAGGACGAGACCGAAAGCTATCAGGAGGAGACATACGTTGACGCATTTGACCTTAGCCTCCGTCACGATACCTCCTATGCTTACGTTCCTTTGGCAGCCAGCGATCTCGTGCTGGAGGCAAACGCTTCCGTGCGTGAAACTGGATGGAGTAATCGCAACGGATTACGCCCAATCGAGAGTTTGACGCTTCCTTTCGGCGTCGGCTGGACTTCCAATCTCTGCGCCTACATTGAGATTACAGAAACTCTCGAGGATTTTACCTCGGATCCGATTTCGGTCACGGTGGTCGATGAGGGAGGCCGTAGCCAGCGTTTTGGTACGGCGAACCAGCAAGAGTTTTTTCCATGGCCCTCTTCTCGGGTCGATAAAAAGACTTGGTTGAACCAATTGGTTCGTGAAGGCGACGACTTGGTTTTGATCAAGAAGTTTGGCACCAAGCTGACCTACCGGCCGTGCGATGCCTGGTTTATGTATTCGTCGGATCGGATTGCGGGTGGAGCACTTCGTCGCAGCACCTATTGGAGGTTAGAGGAAGTCGAGGACCGCTACGGAAATCGGATTCTGTATGATTATGGTTCTTCCCGAGTGTCATTGATACCGGAACTCATTGAAGCAGTGGACCGGGATGATCAATGGCTTGTTATTGTTCGAAGCGAAGATGGTCGCCGCGTGGAGTCGATAACTGATGCCCGCGGAGAAACGACCGAATTCATCTATTCAGTCAATCAGGTATCTGCACCGGGAGATGGAGGCCTTATTTCGAGCGACGGAATCATCTATGATTATGGCACTCTTGACGCCGTGCAATTTTCGGATGGAACCGAGCGTAGTTATGGCTACGAAGTAGCAGTTGACGAGGAAGTCGGTTCGGATGGCAAGATCACTTGGCATTATCATGCGAACCTTTCATCGGTTACGGATAAACGAGGCAACACGTATAATTTTGAATATGGTTTTGACCGGACGAAGGCGTATTGGGTCGAAAGCTCCCAAATTGGTATTGGGACCTTTCGGATTGGAGTATCTTCAGGAGAGTTCAATGAGTTGCCAGGAGATGTTCAAAGCTGCGTAATTTCACAGCTACAGGAAATGAACGGATTTGGTGATTCTTCGTTCGAAGGCGAGTTTAGAGACCAATACGGCCTTCCCCGACAAGTGAGATCTGTTGTTCTCCCAGGAGAAGAGGGCACGAGCACCTTCGCGAAGACGCCGGAGTCTGAAACGATATTTGGTCCGGAATTCAGTGCGAGTTCGGGAACAGTCGTTACCGATACGCTCGGCAATGAGACCCGCTACCGCTTTGAGGGAATCCATGGCGAAATCGTCGACGTAGATACAAAGGGGTCCTTTGGAGTGGTTCCGGTCTCCACTGACTGGATGATTTACTACACCACGATGACCATTGAGCATAGCGACGTCGGTTCGGAGACTTTCGTATTCGATTTGCCGTCAGGCCTAGCCTTGTCCTCAATGACAGACCTGTCGGGGAATACCACCACTTGGTCCTTCGAAGACGCGATTCCTCCCGAGACCGAGGTTCCCGTCATTGAGTCGGAACCTACTTTTATGACCCGGTGGTCGGACCCCACCTCTAAAACCGACGCCTTGGGCCGCGTGGAAACCTATCAGTATGGCCCTTGGCGCGTAATGTCACGAGTGGAAGATGTTCATGGAACGGTGACTCAATGGGACGTGGACGAGATGGGTAGACGAAAGGATATGACGATTCTCGATGAGTCGGGAACGAAGCTTCTTGAGGAACGCTATGTCTTTGATACTACAGCTGGCTTTGAAGGTTTCATGAGAGAGAAACGGGTGGTTGCCTTTGCCAATGTCAGCGGCCAATCCTGGGAGCAAGATTTGGTTACCGAGTACGAGCCGGATTCGCGTGGAAGGTTGTGGAAGGAGATCGTCGATCCCGGCGGTCTGTCTCTGACTACCGAATATAATTACGACCTCAATAATAACCGCACATCGATTCTTGATCCGCGAGACAACCTAACCGTATTCACCTACGACTCGCTCAACCGCCTCGTTAAGACTTCTTATCCGGCAGCGGGTACGAGTTCCGACGTAGGGATCACTCATGTCCGCCGACTTTATGATGCCCGTGGCAACCTTGCCTGTGTCGTCGACGAAGAGGGTCGCTATACTTTATATCACCACGATGCCCTCAATCGCCGCACTGGGGTCATTCAGGACATGGATGGCTTTGGTCTACCTAACTTGCCCGCAGAAACAGCGCCGCAGATTCTTTTGGAAGACAACCGCGGTAGCTACACGCCTGCCGACATTAGAACGCAATTGGCATACAATGCCGTTAGTTCGCTCTCAAGGGTAACCGATCCGCGAGGCATTGTCACCCGTCACGAGTATGATGATCTCCAGCGAGTCGAGGCAACCTATGTCAACTGGGACAACCCGTCGGCAAGCTCCTCGGAAAAAACCCATACCGAATTTTTCTACGAGCTGCAGTATAATCCGGGAGCCAGCGCCTTCGCTTCCGAAGGCTTCAAGCCTACTCGCATTGTCCGGCACGATGCAGTGCTTTCGACCTCTGGCTTACTTACCCTCGAGAGCCATCATCGTTATGACGCCGACTACCGGAAAGTCTACGGCAGTAGCGAATACTCCCCAGGCAATTTCGCGACCACTATTACTGATTACGGCACGATCGATTCGTTCGGGAAAGAAAGTCTAGTTTCCACCGTCACGGATCCTCGTAGCAAAGTCACCCGTAGCGAGCGCGATGGCCTCGGGCGCGTGATCAAAGTCACCGATGCCTTTGGGACTGCAGATGCGATCACCACTCACACTGACTTTTCCAGCACTGGTTTAGCCTGGAGGGTCACCGATCCCAGAGGCGGTTATACCGAGACCGAGTACGATGGTGCCGCCCGTCCGGTCAAAGTTTGGCAATCCGATCCCGTCACCGGTCAGATCAACCGCCAGCCCGCCGGAGATGGTCTTATCGGATCTCCCGTTACCGAGACGATTTACGATGCAGCCGGAAACGTAGAGGCCACTATCAATCCGCGTGGCCAGCGATGGGACTTTACCTACGACGCACGGAACCGCCCAGTGCAGGAGTTTGCTCCGGAGGTCGTTGATGCCTCGCATCCTAACAATGCCTCGTCCCGTCCTCTCACGCAGACCTACTACGACGGCGTGGGCAATGTGATACGGACCGTAGATCCTCGTTTTCTTTCTACCGTTACTGAATACGATTTTGCTGACCGCCCCTTTGAGGTCGAAGTCTCGTCCGTTCCTGTGTTTGGCCTTGTCGGCGACCAGACCCTTACATCGAGCACTCTCTACGACAAGAACGGTAATATCACCTCGGTCACTGACTTCGCCGGCAACCGGACAACCAATTCCTACGATGACCTCAACCGTCTCGTTGCCACGGCCACGAATCCGGTTAACGGGCAGCCCTCTCCCAACTCGGCTAATCCCCTTCCCGGTGACATTGTCGTTCGCTACGAATACGATGACTCCGGTAACCAAACCCTTGTCACAGACGGGGAAGGAGCGCAAACCGCGTTCCGTTACGACGGCTTGGCTCGGAATACCCGAACGATTTGGGACTTTGGTTCTCAGCTCCAGCGCACGAAGACAAACACCTATGACGCTGTTGTGATGACTGGGAGGACGGATGAAAAGGATCAAGTTACCCAGTATCTTTATGATCATCTTCACCGTCTCGAACAGGTGCTCTACACAGGCCGTTCCCAGGACAACCGCACCTACGGTTACGATGAAAATGGCAACATTGAGACGGTTTCCTACCCGGAGGACCCATTTGATGTCCGAGCCGTCGTCAACGATTACGATTATCTGAACCGCATCACCTCGGAGACCTCGGCAGGGGTTTCCCACGGGTATACTTACGACAAAGCAGGAAATTTGCGGACGACGACCTACGGTCTGACTACTCGCCAGATCGTCTCCACCTACGATGCGCTGAACCGATTGGATACGATGACCGAGGGTGGTCGGGTAACTGGTTACCACTATGATCTAGCTGGTAACATCGTCCAAAAGGACTTGGCCAATGGGGTGATCGTGGAATGCACCTACGATCTTCTCGGTCGGAAGAAAACTTCGACGAATATCGCCAGTGGTGCGAGCAATCCGTTTGCCTCTTACACTTATGATCACGATGCCGCAGGGAACCTAGCTCGGATTGTCGAAGCTTATCCAGAAGGAAACCTTGCCTACCGGGAGGTGACGAACGCATACGATAGAACCTATCGCCTTGACACTGAGACAATTCTTTCGGAAGGCACGACCAAGGTCACCGACTATGACTATGACGACGGCAATAACCGCACCCGCAAGGGCGTAACGGTAGGGAGTGCTCCCGAGGAGGTCACAAACTATCAATATGGGGACGGCTCCGTCGCCAGCGGTGGCAACAGCAACCAACTCGTTTCCTTTACTGAGAGGTCCAATACCATCACCTTTACCTACGATGCCAACGGCAACCGCGCCACCCGCACCGAAGGTTCCGAAACGGATACCTATACCTATGACTATGAGAACCGCCTGGTGTCGCTCAACTACCAGACAGGTGACAGTGATACGGGTCTTTACAAGTATGCCTATGACCACCGTACCCGTCGGGTAGTACGCGATGAGAGTGCGGTCGCAGGCCGTGACCTTCATCTTCTTTCCTTCTCTCATGGTCTTTCCGTTCAGGAGCACATCGATACAGTCAGTGCCACACCGGATGCGGAATACATCCGCGGTTCGGACTACGGAGGCGGGATTGGAGGCCTGCTCTACAGCCTCCGCTCTGGCACGCCGTCCTTCAAGCACTACAACTCGCGGGGCGACGTAGTTGCCGCGACCGACACGTCAGGCGTCCTCACTTATCAAGCCGCCTACGAAGCCTTCGGGAAACACGGCGATACGCCCACCTCGGAGGAGTGGGGCACAAATCCTGATCCCCAGCAGGCCAATACGAAAGATGAAGACCCGACCGGACTCCTCAACGAAGGCTTCCGCTACCGCGACCTGGAAACCGGAAGCTTCATCACCCGCGATCCACTCGGCTTCGTCGACGGCCCAAACGTCTATACATACGTCGTCCAGAACCCCTGGACCAAGTTTGATCCGTTTGGACTCGACGATTGGGTTATTGGGATTCATTCATCAACAACAGCGGAAGGTAGTTTGGAATACGAGGGTCATACTTGGAACTCTGCATACTCAGTGCAGAAAGGAAGTGCCGCATCTATGACTACGATACATGCGTTTCCTGACGGAGATGCATCGAATGCTCAACGTTGGAATGAGGTTGCAACTAATGTCGAAGACGGACAGTTCAGAACTGATAGGATTTTCCAAGATCCTCAGAGACAACTTCCTGAGTCATCACGGTATACTATCGTGTCCCAAGAGAAATGGGATGAGATCAGGTCTTTCGTGGAAACTGATCCATTTGTTTATAATCAGGAAACGGTGACGATTGCCGGAACAGATGCACCGATGCCTAATTGCACTACATCCGCTAGAGATATCTGGGAACTTGCTTCGGGCGAAAAAATCGATACCGAACCGGGGTTCCCGGTAAGCCTTATTACCCCGAGTATCGATACGCCGGGCGTTGCTGCTGATTCGATCGACAAACTCGAATCGAAGGATCCGACTGATCATCTCTCTCCTGACAACGCTTTTAACAGGATTGGAACTGATAAGATCAAGAGTGCCGTATCGGATTTTGTCGAGTCGACTATTGACTTTGTCTCATCTATCTTCGATCCGTCAGAGAACTCTGAATGATTTTTGGAACCACTCGCGTGCTTTTGAGCGTTTTCTTGTATTCACTTGCGGCCTACTTTACAATCCTCGCAGGGAATGGCTTAATCGGTTTTTTATCTTACCAAGCGGACTGGCTTCAATACAGATTAACGGGGGCCACGCATAACACAAACTCAATGATTTTTGAGTTACAGAAAGGGACCCTGCGAAACGTTCGAGAAAACTTGATGATATCAATCATCCTTTGGACAGTGATTTTATTTACTCAAAGATTGCTCTGGCCTAATTGTATAGTGCTGAAGGATTCTGAAGGTGATGCGAAAAACCGCACAGGGTCAAAAATCGCTGGAAAGGGTCAGGCCACGAAATCTTGAAAAAGTGAATCTCCCGATCCCTGACCCGATCCGACTCCAGGCGACTCCAGGCGACTCCAGGCGCGTATCGTCCGCTCCCGAACAGCCCCCGCTCTCCGCGCCCGGCCCTTGGATTAGCGGGTATGGCCCGCGCCTTTCGCACAACGGCTTTATGTCCAATCCCGCCTTGGACCTTCCTGCCACTCGCAAGCTTCGTTCGGAAGGGGCGGGTTTTGACATAAAGGGCGTTGTGCGAGTTCGCGTGCGGAAGTGGGGGCCGGGCGCGGGGAGCGGGGGCGGCTCGGGAGCTCCGTTGTCTTCGATCCGTGATTGGACCGAAGTCTTCAACTTCTAGATGACTTGAGCTTCCGCATCCGGCGGAGACCTGCGGCACCAAGCGCGAGAGCGCCCAGACCGATTGCCGCCGTTTCCGGTTCAGGGATCACGCCGGTTCGGATGTCTGAACCGGAGTCGTCGTAAGCCCATTGCAACACTTCCAGGGCTCCTCTACTTCCTTCGGTTAAGATGACTTCCGCTCAGCCAAACACTGTTGAGCCTCCTGAGTTAAAGCTGAACCCGATGTATCCACTCTCGCCACTGGCGAAACCAACCGCTTTGTCGATGTCGCCGTCCTTGAGGATACTAGAAATTCCATTATTCTTGAAGTTTCCTGTGTTTACGTAGTTGTCCTCGCCAAGATTGAGCAAGGAATTGCCAGTTACCCGCACCCTAAAGTCATTGCTTGCGTTAGTAAAATTGATGTAGGGAATTTCATCCACTACGAACAACTCCGAGCTACCGGTATCGTCGATGTCCCAAGAGACAAAGGTGCTCCCGTCGTCTCCGACGGTAAATCCGCTCAACCCAAGATCGGTATTGGTAACAATGATTCCGTGAGCGCTTGAAGCCCCGGCAAGAGTGGCGATAGACGCAGCCCTGGTTCGCACATTCATTTTTTTTTGGTCTTTGGTGGATGATCTTTGGTTAGAATACCGAATTTAGAAATGACGAGTGAACGACAATCTCATCAAGCTTGTTTGATAGCGAGCATTTCGGTAGACTCAAGGTAAGAACCTGCTAACAAATCACTCACAGATCTGAAGCGTAAGTGACTTACTCTCGATAGAAGTCAGATGAACCGGTTTTGTCCCACGGGTAACGTTGACCACATCTGTGTTGTCTGTTCCGCTTTTTAGAAATGGAAGGATCAACCCGGGTTCGGGCCGATCACTTGGCCGATCTTTACCGACTCGCAGCGGAGCGATTTGGGGTGCTGCCTGCTTTCGCGACCCGCCAGAAGGATCTTTCCTGGAAACCTCTCACGTTTCAGAGCCTCTACGAACGGGGGCGGGCTATTGGGGAAGGTTTGATTGCTCTTGGGGTCGCCGCCCGAGAGCCGGTCGGTCTTTTTAGTGACAATCGCGTCGAGTGGATTCTCTCCGATGCAGGCATCCAGCTCTCTGGTGCGGTAAACACGCCGCGCGGGGTCGATCTGACGGATACCGAGCTGGTGCACATCGTCAATCACTCAGGGATGAAGACGGCTTTTGTCGAGAATTCACGAATGGCCCGCAGGTGTCAGGAGTTGCGTTCGGAGATGCCGGATTTGCAAACCTTGATCCAGCTCGATACCAATCAGGATTCACCGGAAGGTGTCCGCCGCTTGGACGAGGTTGAGGCACTCGGACGTGAGCACCTGGAAAATGGTTCAAACCAGGTGGATGAACGTGCTGTAGGCGTTCAACGAGACGACCTGTTTTCGCTCATCTACACTTCGGGAACCACAGGTAAGCCGAAGGGTGTGATGCTCACGCAGGCCAATATCATGTCGCAAGTGGATTATGTTCCATTGCAGTTTTCGTGCACGGACCGCGCTCTCTCAATTCTACCGGTCTGGCACATTTTCGAACGGATGCTGGAGATTTACACCATCAGCCACGGTGCCTGCACCTATTACACCAGCGCACGTTATTTTGGAGAGGACCTCAAACAGGTAGAGCCTACGTTCATGGGCTCCGCACCCCGGTTGTGGGAGAGTTTGCATAGCCGTATCCTCTCTGCGGTCAAAAAGTCTCATCCAATTCGTCGGGCCTTGTTCCATATCGGGGTGTTTTTGGGGGTTCATTACCGCGACGCGCTTTTCGTTCTGCGCGATCAGGATCTTCGTATGCAGCAGGTATCTTCCGCGCATGTTATTCTGCGGAAGGTCTGGGCGGTACTGAAATGGGTGTTGGTCCTTCCTTGGTATGGCTTTTTCAATGCAGCGGTTTTGGAGGCCGTTCGCCAGAAGGCTGGAGGTTCCATCAAAGGGACGATTTCAGGGGGAGGAGCTCTTTCTCCTGAAATTGATCGATTCTTCAATTCGATTGGTATCCCGGTTTTAGAAGGCTATGGGCTGACCGAAACGTCTCCCGTTCTTGCAGTGAGGACTCCCGATCGTTTGGTGTGCGGCACGGTAGGTCCGCTCGTTCCTGAAACCGAACTGCGGATAGTGGACTTGGAAACCAGCGAAGTGGTTTATCCGAACGACAGTCAATCGGACGCGGGTAGGGGGCTCCGGGGAGAAATTCAGGTGCGAGGTCCTCAGGTGATGAAGGGATATTACAAGGACTCCGAAACGACGGGAGAAGTTCTGAGCGAGGACGGCTGGTTCCGGACTGGCGATCTGGGAATGATGACTTTCAACGACTGTCTCAAAATCCTTGGTCGCTGCAAGTCGACGATCGTCCTGAGTAACGGCGAGAACGTGGAACCCGAGCACATCGAGTTGCACCTGAAGTTGAATCCTTTAATCGCGGAATGCGTAGTGGTCGGCCAGGACGCAAAGTTTCTCGGTGCTTTGATTCTCCCGGACTTGAAGGCTTGTCACGACGACGGGTTTTCCGCACGGACACTGGCTGAGCTGGTGCGTCTGCCGGCGCTTAGGGAAAGGATCACTGTCGAGATCCGCAGTGCGATGAGCGATCCATCCGAGTTCAAACGATTCGAAGTGGTTCAGGATTTCCGCTTTTTGGAAAAGCCACTCGAAGTGGGGATAGAGCTTACCAATCTCTTCAAGCTGAAACGCCACGTGATCCAAGAGCGTTACGCAGAGTTGATCGAGGAGATGTTGGAACAATGAGGGTGACCGATCCTAATCCTAATCGTGCTCTTAATCATAATCTTCTAAATCTTTTCTCACTATGAAGCAGAACTTTGACCACGAAAAATTAGAGGTTTATCAAGAGTCGATCCGCTTCGTTTGCTGGGTTGATGAGCTTTTAGACGGCATTCCTAAGACCCTTGCTGTCCACAACCAGTTGGATAGAGCCTCGACGTCGATTCCGCTGAATATTGCGGAGGGTAACGGAAAACACACGGCTCCTGATCGCTGTCGGTTTTTCGATATCGCGCGAGGTTCTGCTCTGGAATGCGCTGCCTGCCTCGACGTATTGCTAGCACGAAAGCACTTGGATTCGACACAGGATGGTAAAGTGATGTTGGTACGAATCGTGTCTATGCTCGTTGGATTGATTCGAAGCACTTCAGGGAGTCGGGTCCACGAGGAGCCAGCCAATTACGATTCAGGAGGGTCGGAGTCACTCAATCTCGATTAGGATTACGATTAGGATTATGATTATGAAATGTGATGCAGTTCAGGGGCACCGGTTTTTGTCGATTAGTGAGATCCCACTTCTTAATCGTAATCGTGCTCGTAATACTAATCGCATTTTTAAGTTTTTTCCGTGTGAACCGTGGTTCTACATTCTCACTTTTCAATGATTCCTCCAGACACCCAGCTTCTCTACCCAATCGATAAGGCTCTTCTTGCGGTGATGATCCTTATTATCATGTTCGGGATGGGAGCCAGTTTGACTGCTACAGACTTCAAAGGCGCCCTTCGGCGACCTCGCCTTATCCTTGTCGGTTTTCTCTCGCAGTTTGGCTTTATGCCGTTGATCGCGTTCGGGATTTCGCTGGTTCTTCATCTTCCGCCTGCTGCAGCGATCGCGCTGATTATGGTGGGTTGCTTGCCTGGGGGAACGACCTCAAATCTCTTTAGCTATTTTGCTCGTGGACAGGTGGCACTGAGTATCTCGATGACTACTGTCTCGACAATTCTGGCACTGGTCATGACCCCTTTGCTTCTAGGTCTTTATGCGAGCCCTTTTGCGGAGAAGATTTCAGAAGAGTTCGGCGGGGAGGCCGCGTTTGTCGTCCCAACGAAGGACATTGTCTTGTCTTTGGTTTTGGTCTTGGTGCCGGTCGCGGGTGGTCTCATCCTCCGCCGTTTTTCGAGGGGGTGGGCGAAAGTGGCAGAGGATACTGCCGGGTTTATGGGGATGATTGTAATTCTTTACCTGATCGTGACCGCGTTTGCCCGGCACTATCCGCTCATTTTCAGCACTCCACTAACCATTTATTTTGCAGCCATCGCGCTCGGACTGATTGGGTTTTTGTTCGGCTACTACGTGTCGCAATTGCTTGGAGCGTATCCTATTCAGCAGCGGGCAATCAGTCTCGAGACAGGGATTCAAAACACTCCCATAGCCTTCACGATTATCCTGCTGAGCTTTCCCGATTCTGCGATGCAAAACGATATGCTTTGGGTGGCGATTCTCTATTCCATTTTCATCGTCATCAGCTCCTCCTGTATCACTATTTGGTATCGCAAGATCGGACAGTTCGACTGGGACGTCTACCGCAACACGATTATCCACACCCGGCTTTTCGGCACCGAATGGAAAACCAATTACCCGAAAGACTTTCTGCCAAGCCGTATTGCCAAAGACCCTTCGCAGGGGGCTTTGCGGGAGGATATTGTTCGGGAGGACGATTGATCAATTTTGCGAAAACGAGATACGATCAGGCCCAGTTTCAATTACAAATACTTCCTCCGAAGCGCAGCTTCGAGGCTGGGTGGCCTCGGTTCTTTGACCCCGGAAAAAGTAGCCAATTCAATGGGCGACCAGTCGGTTGATAACGGCGCGCTGGAAATTCTCTGATTCCGTCACTTCAGAAACCTGCGGAACGGCTGCACGAAGACTGGATTTGATTCCGTGGATCACCGACGGATGCGCCGTTGCGAGCGATGTCGCAATCTCATTGGCTCGACTCAGAGCGTCACCGGATGGTACTGCCTCATCTACAAGACCTCTTTTGGCGGCATCCGCTGCGTTCAGTGTTTCTTTTTGAAGGATAAATCGAAGAGCACATGGGTAGCCTAGTCGCGCCGGTAGGCGACGCGTAGCACCTCCACCAGGCATTGCATCGTAGGCGAGATGGCCGTCACTAAAGGTCGCACTTTCACCGGCAATGATCCAGTCACACGCCAACGCGAGCTCCAGTCCACCAAGTCGACAAGTACCTTCGACACAGGCTATGGATACGAGCGGAAGAATCTCCAGCCGATTGAGCAAATGATTCACGCGTTGGACTACATTGTGGAACAGAGTGGCATCGCTAAAGCAGTTTTCCAGCAAATCTCTGTCGAGACCGGTACTGAATATGGTAGGCTGGCCAACGACCAAAAGGCAGACAACCTGGGGATCAGCCTCTCTCTCCAACTCCGTAAGTGAGCGCTCCATGGACTCTATCGTCGCGATATCCAGACCGTTTTCGTGTTCAGGGCGGTTCAATTTCCAAGTGATGGTTTGGTTTTGCTGGGTAACCTGCATGGTTTTCTTAGTGATCTGGTTAGGGCATTTCGATTTCAGTTACCTTGGATTGTAGTAGCAGTGCCTCTCACAATGTTCCGTTCCCAGGAAGAAGGAAAGTGCTTAGTCTTCGGTAGCCACTTGCCTCAAAAGGGAGACCGGAAGGTAATTCTACATATTTTAGTAGTGAAAAATACGTATACTGTGACCCAAGCACAGAGTAAGCTTCCCGCGCTCCTAAAGGAAGTAAACGAGCGGGGTACAGCTTACGGAATCAGTGTCCGCGAAGATGTGAAAGCCTACCTCGTGAGCAAAGAGCGGATGAAGGCCATTACTGAGACAGTGGAAATTCTCGCCAACCGGGATGCGGCCGCTGCGATTCGTGATTACGAGGCAGGCAAGACCCGTTTTCATCCAATTGACATCTTGGATGAATGAAATCCGTCGAACTGTCTGACCAGGGGGTCGAATATGTTCGCGGTTTACCCCCAGTGCCGAATAAACGGATACGGGCTGCACTAAAATCATTGGCAAAAATAGAAGGTGACCTGATGGACCTCGAACACCCGCTGGATGGATATTGTCGCCTGCGGGTCTACCAATTCAGGATCATTCTGAAAATTCACCAAAAGAAGATCGATTGCATTTTCATTGAGCGCAAAAGCCTTGTTTACGAGGTCTTTGAGGCCAACTACCTGCGTTAGCACAGTTTGGTCTAGCTCCCCGAAAGGGCTTTTGTTAGTCGGGAGGCAATGGATCTTGTCTTCGCAGTCTTACCGATCCTCCTTCTCATCTATTGGATGGCGAAGCCTTCGGCGATGGCCTCTCACAAGGCCCTCCCGCTGGTGGCCTTGATTATGTATCTCGTGCGGATTATCTGGTTTGCGGATAGCCCTAACGAGGTTCATGCGACTGTCGTTCTTGGACTGCTATCAGCCCTCGTGCCGATTAGTATCATCGCTGGCGCGATCTTTCTTTTCAAAACCATGGAGGCGACCGGGGCGATGCCGCGTATTCGCAAATGGTTGAACTCTGTGACGGAGAGCCGGGTCGCCCAGCTCATGATCATTGGCTGGGCGTTTTCCTTCATGATCGAGGGGGCCAGTGGGTTTGGAACGCCGGCCGCGCTAGCCGGGCCGATACTGGTAGGACTTGGGTTCCCGGCTCTGCGGGTTGCGGTTTTCTGTCTGGTGATGAATTCCGTGCCCGTTTCTTTCGGGGCGGTTGGCACGCCGACTTGGTATGGCTTCGCCCCAATCCTCGAGACGCTCGATCCGGATACTCAGGCGCAATTGCTTCGGGAGGTGGGCATTAAGACCGTCTTAATCCATGGGTTCGCCGCTCTGTTCATTCCCCTTTTCGGAATTGTTTTCACTGTTGGTTGGAAGGAAACCCGAGCAAACCTCGTCTACATCTATCTAAGTGTTGCCTCTTGTGTCGTTCCTTACGTGGTCCTCGGGTTTTTTAGCTATGAATTTCCGGCCCTAATCGCCGGAATGATTGGTTCCGGCCTGTCGATCTGGATTGCTTCCAAGGGAATCGGACTCAAAAAGGCCGCCGAATCGGAGGAGGGAGGGACCGCTGAGCGCCCAACCGGACTTCTTAAGGCTTTGTTTCCACTCTGGGGGACGGTTCTTGTCTTGCTGCTGACACGGATTCCGCAACTGGGAATCAAGTCGCTGCTCACCGATTCGGCTGGAGGCTGGTCTCTGACCCTCGGCTCACTCGGATGGTTTGGCCTTAGTCCCTCATTGGTCGTCTCTTTGCAGGAGATTTTCGGCACCGCTGAGGAGTGGTCTTTTCAAATCCTCTACATCCCGTGGCTGATCCCTTTCTTTCTAGTTTCCTTCATCACTTTCCTGCTCTACCGGAGTCCACCTCGGTTGGTTGCTACTACTCTTGTGGATACCGCCAAGATGATGGCTCTGCCCTCCGTAGCCCTGCTGGGAGCGCTCGTTTATGTGCGGCTGGTTATGGCTGGAGGAGCGGATTCGACAGCCTCCATCATCGGTACGAGCCTGGCAGAGAATGTTGGCGAGAATTGGAGATTCCTCGCACCGTACCTGGGCGCTATCGGTTCGTTCTTTTCCGGATCGGCCACGATTTCCAACCTAACCTTCGGGAGTATCCAATACTCGGCCGCCGAGGCTCTAGGCCTTTCGACTTCGACGATTCTCGCTCTCCAATCGGTCGGTGGCGCGATGGGAAATATGATCTGTATCAACAACATCGTGGCGATCTGCGCGATTCTTGGTATCTCGCAATACGAGGGCCGCATCCTAAGGTTTAATGCGATACCGATGTTTTTCTACGGATTGATTGCCATCGCGACGGCAGCCTTTCTTTTCTGAACACCAATTCTCACTATGAAAAAACGCACTTCTAAGAAGATCGCACTGATCGGCACTGGGTTCGTCGGGATGTCTTACGCTTACTCCCTTTTGAATCAAGGCTACGGCAACGAGCTTGTCCTGATCGACGTGAACAAACAAAAGGCCGAAGGTGAGGCGATGGATCTCAACCACGGGCTTCCCTTTGCTCCCGCAAAGTTGAGGATTCACGCGGGCGATTACGGTGACTGTGCGGATGCCGACCTTGTCGTCATCACTGCTGGGGCAGCGCAGAAACCGGGCCAATCCCGCCTCGATCTCCTTCGGGTTAATGCCGAAATCATGAGGATAATCACGGATCAGGTAATCGGTTCGGGGTTTGACGGCATTTTTCTCGTCGCGACAAATCCGGTGGACGTCCTCACTCAGGTCGTCCTTCGCGAATCGGAATGGGATCGAAAGCGAGTGATCGGATCGGGCTGCACTCTCGATACAGCCCGTCTCCGCTACGAGATTGGAAAGAGGCTCAACATCGACAGCCGCGACATCCAAGGCTTCGTCCTTGGAGAGCACGGGGACAGCGAGTTTGTTGCTTGGTCAAGGGTCACGGTTGGCGGAAAGCCAATCGCCGAAGTGATCGAGGAGACGCCCTTGCTGAAGTGGGAAGAAATTGACCATATTTACCGTAGCGTCCGCGATGCGGCTGAGGAGATCATCCGCCGGAAACACGCTACCTACTACGGAATCGGGATGTCTCTTGTCCGCATCACTAAGGCGATCCTGAACGACGAGAACGCGATCCTCCCGATTTCCTCTCTCGTTGTCGATGAGTACCCTGAAGCGAAGGGGGTTTGTATGGGCCTACCCACCCAGGTCCATCGGCAAGGCGTCGACCATATTATCCGTATCAGACTCTCAGAAGACGAAGTCACCCAGCTTGCGACCTCGGCGAACATCCTGCGCGAATCCCTTTCGGCTGTTGGGTTGTGACTGCTGGTTTGAGGATAGTGAGACTAACGGCTCTCAAAAGAAGAGGATGTCTACGAAAGCCGGACCTGATTCTTGAAGCGGTTGAAAGTTTGAGCACGATTCTTCTCCAGACCTCGGTGGTTGTGTCCTTCCATGAACCGTTCGAAGTTTAGGAGCACTTCACCGAAATCTGGCCGGAGACTGTTTTGAAGTGTAATTGATATGACTCATGTAAATGAAGCGATCAAAGACCCGAATCTCGATGTAGGGCCAGTCTATGAAATTCAGACGAAAGCCTTCGGGGTTTTTGATTACCCTTTTCTGACCGAGATGATCACAAAGGGTGGGGGAAAGAGAGTTTTGGATGTTGGGACGGGTGAAGGCTCTTTTCTTATCGGGTTAGCCCGGAGATGTAGCGGTTCGTTTTTTCAAGGGATTGATATCAACGAAAAGCTTATAGAAAAAGGGAAGGCGAACAGTGCTCGTCTTGGTGTCTCGGTCGACTTTTCCTCATTGCAGTTCGGAGTCGACCCTGTCGGATCTGACTTTGATCTAATCTTGGCTCGGTTTGCGTTGGAACATCTGAGAGATGAGGATGGTATGGCCGCATTCTTGAATCAGGCTTACGAGAAACTCGCGGAGAACGGGACTATCGTGATTATTGAATACTACATCAGTGATCTGGATGTTGAGGACGGTATCTGGGGAGAGTTTAGAGCACGGGAGATGGCAACTTACAGGAAAGCAGGAATCCATCCACGGGTCGCCTCGAAGCTACCCAGCCGTCTGAAAGCCGCGAACTTTCGCAATGTTCGGTCTACAATTAACCACATATCGCCCAGTACGGTAGGTGACCGGAATTTCTATTCGTTGGTAATCGAATTTACAAAAATCTACCGTCAGATTTCTCGTGAAACGTGGCCCGAGAAAGTCGTGGATGAGATTCTTAATTGGTGTGAGGCAAGGCAACCTGTCGGAGAGCCGGTCTTTTTCACGACGCATACAGTCGGCGAGAAATTTAATGAGTTGAGTCAAGGGTCCAATATCGATCGCTCAGGACTCAAAACCGCTCTGCCCCGAAAATAGGTTCTCAATTCGCGGGAGGCGCGGCTCCCTTATTCCCTTTGGTTCCGAGATCGACGAAAAGCCCAATTTTCGCGAGGTCTAGTTTTCGGAAGGTTTGCGTCCGATCACCTGTGACGCCATGACCGCACTGATCTGCGAGGAGTCCTCAGTGGATTTCATCCTCGCGACCACGCGATCAATTTCTTCTCCCGTCGCGATACTCAGCTTCGTGAGATCGTCCCTCATTTCATTGGAGAGAAGCATCGCAAGCATTTGCCTCATCTTGGGTTCGTTTTTTACCGGAACGAAGCTGCCAACGTTCTCGATTGAAAATCCGGCTTTTCGCATATCCCGGGCTAGCTGAGTAGATCCGTAGTCCGCATCTCCACCGTTGAGGTCAGCCAATTGTACGAACCACGATGCCATTTTTTCGTACCATTCCACATCACCAAAATTCAAAAAAGCCTGGGCGATTTCCTCTGCAAAAAAGTGTCCGGATGGCTTCAGTGCTCTGTAGACGTTCTGTACGATTTTCTCAGCGTCCTGCAGATAAGAGATGACAAAACGAGTGTGGACTAGATCAAATCCTCCAGGTGCGTAGTGAAAATCCTGTGCGCTGGCATGGTGAAAGGAAATGTTCGCAATCCCCAATTTTTCCGCCGTGCGTTTTCCGTAATCAACCATGTCACTCGCTACGTCGAAAGCGGTGACGTGGCCCTCTGGAACGATCTCTCTCGCCATGTAGAGAGCAGTAGCTCCGATACCGCAGCCAATTTCGAGAACTTGTGACGTTGCTTGAAGATTGAGCCATGAAAAGACCTGCTCCGTCCCCGGTTGATAGACCTCGTTGAAGAGCTGATAGCGAAATAGTGAGTCTTCCTTTTGACCGAGAAAGTAGTGTGCGTTCGGTATATGTGAACTCATGGTCTGCGGTTAAACAAACGGGTAGTGCGTGACGAAATGCAGTAGTGATCGGTAGTCAACCCCCGAGCTAGTGCGTACGGTTGCTGGTGAGTCTCGCGCAGTTTGTCTTGGAAGCAACGCTGGGTAATCTTGAGCTTGAACGGTGCTGCGGTGGATTCACCATGCGACTCTCCAAGCAGGGATGCGATCGAACTGTCTTGAGACGCCACTACCTCGGTTCCGAACTGAAGAGCCCCACCTTTGGTCGGGTTTTTCTGATGATCTGTAGACGTCCCCCCAAAGACGGCATGGTTTTTGCAATTTTTGGCGAACAAACCGTTGAGAGCGGCTCGCACACGATTACCGAGCCGGTGCTCCCAGTTTGCGAATGAGTTCCGCATGGGGGATGGATTCAAAGTCGGAGGCGAGCTGGTCCGCAAATTGTTGACGGTCGGGATTATCCTGCTGGTCCTTCTGGTAGGAAATGTCGTGGTAAAACTCTCGGCCCAGTTCTCCGATTGCTTCCTCTGCTTCTTGGGCTAGCTCCACTCTGCTGTCGCGCCCGAGGCGGTTCTTCAACGCTACCGATTGATTTCGGATATCCCGGTCGGCGGGAAAATCGGAAAGGAATTCTGCCCAGTAGTAGGCCTCCCATGGCTGATCTTTTTCCAGGGACTGGGTCATGTTCCATGCGGCCTTGGCAAAACGGTCCCGCAACTCTTTCGCCACCGGCTCCCTCGAATCTTTCAGGGCTTCCCCCAGCACACGGGCCATGGCCTCTTGGATCAATGGAGCCGATGCCCAGACATGATTCCCCGGAAAAAATCGCAAGCGGAAGTGTTCAGGGAAATCTTCATGGCTATTGTAGGCACCGGTTCGGTTGAAACAGTTGGAGCCGATCAGACTGTAGACATAGGTTGAGCGGCGGAGCTTCGCATCGCGGAATTTTCCAGATTCGGGATAGATGCCACTGCCTGAGCCACAGGCGATCACGCCTTTGATGTTTGGATTGTCCTCCGCCAAGCTGTAGGCCATCCGTGAGCCGCCAGAGAAGCCACTGGAAAAAGAGAGTTCTTCCGCAACTGGCAAACGTTCATAGACATCCTCCACCATAGCTTTCATAGCTTCATGGGAATTGGCGAAACCGTTTCTAGATTCCACGGACAGTGCGAGGATGAACCCCAACGTCTCCGCACCTTCGATGTAACGTTTGAGCGAGCCGCCGCCGCTGCCTCCTCCTGGCGCCATGACGAAAAGAACCGGCCACTTACGCGCGTCATGAAAATCCTTAGGCAGATAGAGATGATAGCTCCATTGGGAATCGCTTTCGCAACGGTTCTTCGGACTGATCTTTCCGGGTTGAGCATCGATCCCGGCAATCGTTGTCTGGCCCCTTTCTTCAGGTAGAGTAGCGACGTAGTGGCGATCTTGCGCCGAGAGCTGGTCGAGCTGGACTGTTAGGACGCTTCCGTCTTCCCTTTCAAGAGTTACAGAGCCGCTATCATGGTGGATCAACCGGGCGTTGAGAGTGCTCCCAACCGTGCTGGTCCAAGTCCGGATTTCATGGTCAGCTGCCTGTGAAATAGAGAGAAAGAACAGGCAAGAAGCCACAGTTTTTAAGAATCTTTTCACTGTTCGATAAAACCGAGACGATAGTCAAAAAACACTTGGTGATTCAATCTGGCATTTTGGGCAGCAGGATCGTCAGCGGTTTCGTTACTTGCTCTCTATTGCAAAAAAACAGGACAGCTTCGGGAAACTGTCGCTTTACGAACCGGAAAAGTAATCTTCTATTTTCATCCACTTCTCCCAAATTTGAGCGCGCACAGTTGACCTCCATTTGGTGACCGATGAGCAACGGGTTGGTCTGTCCCAAGTCAGGAGATGTCCCGCAAGCAGTCGGTTGTAGGCAATGATGGATAGCCTGTCATCTTCGGGAGCAATTACTTCTTAAGCAGTGCTGAAAACTCTCATCTTTATTTCTAACGCTGTAGGTGCACCAGGCGAGGCTCCGAGCAGATCTGTGATCGAGCCTCCGCTTTGACCTTGCTTAGCAGGATTCGGTCTTTTCTTGTCCGTTAGGAAAAGTGTAATTATGGGCCGGGTTTCAGTTCACTCCTTCTTTTCGGTAATTCATCATGGGAGAAATCGCTAGTTTTCTGGAATTCAAACCTCAAACGGGATTGCTGGCGGACTTTTCGGCAGAATCGTTTGGTTGTCGTCTCTACGCGGTTTGTGGCGGGCAGCTTTGTCTGTCCAGCGAAGGCACCCATTACGGCTTTGTGCAGGACGGAGAAACGGTTTTGTGCACGGATGCTGGTGAGTTTTCGCTACGCGCTGGTATGTATTTTTCCCTTCCTGCAAGTGGTGTTGTTGAGAGCTCTGGCTTGGTGATGATCAGCACGCGATTGGACTGGCGGGGATTTTTTTCCATCGGAGGTCCAATTGAGCAAAGCGGACGCCTTCGTTACATCGACGGTTGTGCCGACTCATTGTTGATTGGTCCTCCGGTCAAAGGGGATCCTTGCTTGAACCTTCTACACATTCCGCCCGGGATTGATCAGACGCAACACACCCACCCAACCCTTCGTTCCGGAGTGATCGTGAGTGGAGGTGGACATTGCGTCACAACGGAGGGAAGCGTTCCGCTGGAACGGGGCAAACTCTTTGCGATTCGGCCTAACGGAAGACACAGCTTTCATACAATGGATCAGGAACTTCTGGTAATTGCCTTCCACCCTGACAGCGATTGTGGTCCTTCGCATGATGATCATCCGATGATCAACCGTACCATAGTCGAAGGACAATCGGCCAGAAATAAACCTGAGATTGCGACGACTGAACTTCCGGAGGTGACTCGATGAAGTGCCCTCAATGCGGGTATCAGCAAAGTTACAGATCCGTGGGGATGGTCTGCCGGAAGTGTTCCTACCAGTTTGTCCTAAATCCCAAGATAAGCGCCCTCGCCGATGGCAAAATGAAGCTACTGATCCATCGTGCCAGCTACGGAGGAACCAAGCATTACACGAGAGACATGCTCTTCTCTGAATGGTTGCGTCGCGAAGTAACAACACTTGAAGACAAATTTATTCCTTGTGTTGTTTTCGGTCTGGTCGGTGCCGTGGTCCTCTCGATCTTTTTTTCAGATGCGATTCCGTCTGACATGAGGATCTTAGTCGGAATCGGTATTCTAGGTGCCGTTTTTGCTTTGTCCTACTGGGTTCTATCCCTAAGGCGCCCGAACAGGAAGAAAGTAGACCTTTCGGATGCTCTGGATAAGTGGATTGATGCAGGCCGAGGTAACGAGCTACTTCTTGATAAGCCGTCTCTCCATTCTTTACCGCCCGACTGGCCAGAGCCCGATATCTATGATTATGGCGCGGAGAAGATTCTCATAGTGAACCGGGATATCCTGGTCGACCTTTTCGTTATGAATAGCTTTCATGCAGAAGGTTCTGCATTGGTAGTTTCATCTAGCGGTTACCCAGGCTACATTGCGCATCAAGCGGAACGATTAGTGATCGAGAATCCCGAAATTCCAGTTCTCTTTTTACATGATGCGAACTGGTCGTTCGAAAGAATGAAGTCTGAGTCTACGGATTCTATGCCCTTTCTCGCGGGAGCCACTCAAATGGTGGATGTCGGTATCGGCCCCGAAACATTACTCATGCTTCCGGGTATAAAGAAGGCGGTTTCGCGTGAGGTAGCTGCAGTTGCTTCCGTGGATATGATTCCATACATGGCCCTCGTCTACGGAGTCAATTTGTCAGCGGAGCAAGGCCTCCCATTGGAGACGATTATCGCAAATCCCAAAAAATATAATGAAAGTTCTTTGGAAACATCGTTCGGGTAAGGTCTTGATCTGTAGTGTTCTCTTTGTCTTTTCGTTTGGGGCGACGGGCTGCGACTTGGAATTGACCGACGATCACTCCCTTTTTTTAGCCTCTCGCGAGTTGGTTATGGAGGGCCGATTCGCTGAGGCGAAGAAGGGCTTTGTAGAATACTTATCCGCGCAACCAACTGGTAAATTCGCCAGTCGGGCTAGTTTTTTTGTTGCGAAGTGTGACCTCGGACTGGGTGATTTGCCAGCAGCAAGGATCGCCTTTGAGAACTGTCGGGAACTCTACCCAAATACCAATGAGGCTGAGAAGTCTTCTTACAAACTAGCCTTTATCGATCTTCTCGAAGGGAACGAGAATAGAGCCTTAGAGATTCTTAGGGATCTGGCGGCTAATCCCCGCGGCACTCTCTCTCCTGAAGCTGCTGCTTTGGCGGGCTTCCTTGAATCGAAGGCCGGAGATCAGTAGTGCCAGCGCTGTTTGGATGTGCTGGGCCTGGCGCGAGCGTGGCTATTGATCCAATGGGCACGAATCTAATCCATCGTGGTGTAGAGCAGAAAGTGGTTTCTCTTCCCATGATGAGCGTCGGTTTGCGGTTCAGTCGTGAACCGGAGTACTCTCTGCATGTAGAAAGAGAGGACATTTGTGTCGTTTGCGGATCGATTTTTGAACATCCTTTTGATCGAGGGTCCAATTTGGCTAGTGAACTTCTCCATGGTTTTCGGAAAGAAGGAGCGGGCATCTTCTCCGACTGTCACGGTCAATTCTCTGCGGCGGTTTTCCTCTCCGGAAGGTTGGTATTGGTGCGTGATTCAGCCGGAAATTCTCCAATAGCTTACGCAGTTGCTGGTGGTAAGGTTTATTTTGCTACCGAGCCCAAAGCAGTGATTGTTTCTGCAGGGATTGATCGCCGGCTTCGACCTGACGCTTTGGCTCAGTATCTCAGCTTAAGTTATATTCCGGCACCACGCACAGCTTTGGAAAAGATGAACCAGGTGGTGGCAGGGTCGTGTGTGGAATTCACCTTCAACGACGGCGGAGTCGTAGAGTCGTGCCAGTCATTTTTCGACTTTGAGAGATATGAACATCCCTACGATACTGCTTTTGAACCCGAGACGGATGCCCGTGCAGCAGGGTGGGTGAGGAGAACTCAGGATCTTGTGCACCAGGCCATCGTTGATAGACTTCCTCCAAAAGGCCAGGTAGCGAGTTTTCTCTCGGGCGGTCTGGACTCTAGTATCGTAACCGCTGAACTGGCGAGACTCTGTCCCGAGAGGCTGACGGTCTACGCGATCCACTTTGGCGAAAATTACCCGAATGAGCTCGAATTTGCCCGTGAGGTGGCAAAACGAATTGATGTGAATCTCGAAGAGGTCGAGATGGATCCCAAGATGATGGCAGCTGAACTCCCCCGCGTGATCCGCCATCTGGATGAGCCTATTGGTGATCCGATCACTGCTCCTAACTTTTTGATTTCACAACTGGCTTCAGAGTTTAGTGACTATGCCTTTAACGGAGAGGGAGGCGATCCCCTGTTTGGTGGGCCGAAGACTATTCCGATGCTCTTGCAGCATTGGTATAGTGTTCCCTCTGATGCGAGGAATCGGGAACGTTGGTACCTCGAGTCTTATCGAAGAGCCTACGAAGAGGTTTTCCGTCTCATGGATTTGGATTTCGCGAGTTGCATTGAACCGGTAAGGGATCTTGAGGGGCTCTTCAGACCGTTCTTCGAACAAGAGCCACCAAGGCTCTTTCTGAACAAGCTCATGTCGATCAACATCCGAATGAAGGGTGCAAACCTTATTCTCCCGAAGGTTGACCGAATGTATGGTGCCCATGGGCTGCAGGCCTGCAATCCGCTTTTTGATTCGCGTTTAATCGAGCTTAGCTTTGCCATGCCGGGACGGATGAAGTTTCACCGTGGGATCGAGAAATGGGTTCTGAAGGAAGCCTATCGTGGATGGTTACCAAAGAGTGTAATTGATCGGCCAAAGAGTGGAATGAGGGTGCCGGTTCACTTTTGGTTCGAGAAGGAGCTCAAGCGCCTGTCTAGGCGTATTCTCGACAAAGATGTGCTCAAGAAGTCAGGTATTTGGAACTACGCACGAGTTAAACAACTGCTCGACTACAACATTGAGGAGGGCCATGGGCGCTATGGCTTGCGCCTGTGGATGCTAATCACCTTCGAACTGTGGCGCCGACTAGTAATTAACAGGGAGGAGTTTTAAAGCAATTTCCTCCCTCACCCCGTCTGGTATTAAACGGTCTGTCTTGGACGAGGTTGCGGAGCAATTTCCTTTTCAACTTGGTCCTCGAAGTCGTCATCGGTAGAAAGTTTCAGTAGCTGGTCACTCCGTTTTCGTAGCTTGGAGTAGAGTTCAGCATCTCTGTCCAGATCCTTCTCGTAGGAAGGAATGATGGCTTGAAGACGTTCTTTCCAGCTGCCCGAGTCCATCTCCTCTTTGAAGCAACGTTCGATAACCTCGAGCATGATCCCGACTGCGGTGGAGGCACCGGGTGATGCTCCGAGGAGGGCTGCGATCGAACCGTCAGCAGAGGCGACTACCTCGGTGCCAAACTGGAGGACCCCACCTTTCTTCGGATCTTTCTTTATGATCTGCACACGTTGCCCCGCAGTCGCTAGTTTCCAATCGGATTCCCGTGCGTCGGGAAAGAATTCTCTGACGGCCTCCATTTGTTTCCGTTTGGACTGGAGGACCTGTTTGATCAGGTAAATCGTCAGGCCGACATTGTCCTTCCCGGCGGCCAACATGGGGAGCAGGTTATTCGGCTTGATCGACTTCAACAGGTCGAGGTGCGAGCCGGATTTGAGGAACTTTGGAGAGAATCCAGCAAATGGCCCAAAGAGTAAACAACGCTTCCCATCGATATAACGGGTGTCGAGGTGTGGGACCGACATCGGCGGAGCTCCAACGGCGGCTTTGCCGTATATTTTCGCCTCATGTCGGTCGACTATGTCTTGCTTCGAGCAGATCAACCACTGTCCGCTGACGGGAAACCCACCGAAGCCTTTGGCTTCGTCGATCCCCGATTTCTGAAGAAGCGGAAGCGCCCCCCCTCCGGCGCCGAGGAAAACGAACTTCGCCTCGCATTCAACCGTCGAGCGATCCACTCGGTTCTTTGCACGCAAATGCCATTTTTCTCCCACACGATTGACTGCAGTAACCGAGTGTTTGAAAGAAACACTTACACCGGGCTGCGACTCGAGGTGCGCCACGAGTTCCCGAGTGAGCTTTCCAAAGTTGACATCCGTGCCGCCTCGGACTCGCGTCAGTGCAAATTCCTGCTTCCTGTCACGACCCTCGGTCAGTAGTGGTGCCCATTCCTGCGCTTTTTCCCAATCTTCGGTGATCTCCATATCGGAGAAAAAGTGGTGGCCCCTCATATTCTCGAAGCGGCGCTTGAGGTAGTAAGTGTTTTTACCCCATACGAAACTCATGTGAGGAACTGCCGTTATGAAAGACTCGGGATCACGGAGAACCTTGGATTCGACAAGATGTGCCCAGAATTGCTTCGTGGTCTCAAAGTCCTCGAAGATTCTCTTGGCCTTGGAAACGTCCACGTCACCGTCTGCACCTGCCGGAGTGTAATTGAGCTCGCATAGACCTGCGTGTCCCGTTCCGGCGTTGTTCATCGCGTTTGAACTCTCAAGACCAGCACGATTATGGGACTCGTAAATGATAATGCGCAGGCTCGGGTCGATCTGACGGAGCATAGTTGCAAGGGTAGCGCTCATGATGCCAGCCCCGACAATGGCAATATCTGTTTCAATTGGTTCACTCATGGGTGGACGGATTGGTTCTTCCGAAAACAGAGCAGCCCAATTGCCACTTATGCAGATTTCAAGGATGGCTTATGCATCGATGGGGAATTGTAAGGAAATTAATCGGTAAAATTAGTGCTTCTTATCCGGAATTTTCTTTGGGCGACTCTCGGTGTGAGAAGAGTGAAATGTTTTGGAAAAGGAACCGTGCGGCCGGTTTCGTGAATTCCAGGTAATAGCATGAGGAGCATTTTTGATTCGGATACCTCAGCGTGTCGTATTGCCTCGCGGTGGGGGTTTGTGCTGAAGTCCGAGGTGATGATTTCGCTATCTTGTTTTGTCGTTGATTGGTTCGCAGAATGAAACTGGGAGTGATCAATGTATCGGATCGTGCGAGTGCGGGAGTCTATGAAGATTTGCCGGGCAAGGCTGCAGTCGCCTCCTTGAAGGAGTGGATCACAACGCCTTTTGAAACAGTCTATGCCGTGATCCCTGACGAACAGGCGGAAATCGAAGCTCAGCTTCTGAGGTTTGCGGACGAGGAAGGCTGTGCGTTGATCCTAACCACCGGAGGAACAGGTCCGGCGGTTCGTGATGTGACCCCGGAGGCCACTGAAGCGGTGTGCCAGAAAATCCTCCCCGGATTCGGTGAACTCATGCGGGCTACCTCTCTCGCCTACGTGCCAACGGCGATCCTCTCCAGACAAACCGCAGGTATCCGTGGCAAGAGTCTGATCGTCAACCTACCGGGCAAGCCAAAGGCGATCCGGGAGTGTTTGGAGGCTGTTTTCCCTGCGATACCTTACTGTATTGACCTGATTGAAGGACCGTTCATTGAGGTCGATTCCAGTAAGATAGAGATCTTCCGGCCTTAGGATACGGATTCCGCAGAATCCTGTGCGAGACTGCTCTCAGATCACCCTGCGGTGCTGATCGACTCGTCTCTTCTCGCGGACCTGGGCAAATGTGATGAGGGCCAGAAGAGCGAAATAGAAGAAGAGAACTATGTTCATCGACTGAACTATTTTATAGAGACCATGAGCGTAGATTTCGAGTGAACTCAGAATCTCCGGCACATTGGAAGAAGTGAAGTAGCTGTAGCCGTTTCCAAAACTGGGTGACCAGAGCGCAAAAACCTGCCCGCCTATGGCGACAAGCCCTGTAGCCATGCCACCCACTGCAATAGCGCCTGCGGCAAAGCCCCCGCAAGCGAGGACGGCAAGAGCAAGGCCTCCCCAGCCAAACAACCCTAGAGCCAGACCTCCGATACTGATCAAACCGACAGAGAAAGCGCCGAACGAGACCACGCCCACGGCAACGCCGCCAGCCGCGAATACACCGACTGCTCGGGGACCGATTGCGATGAAACCACGAGCGATGCCCTCCGAACGAATGTCGATCAGCGGGAAGCGTGGCCGAAGCTTGTGGCCGACCGTCTTTGCGTCGCCGTTTGCCATGATCGCCTCGTAGATTGCGTCCTCTCGACTTTCACCATTCTCCACTCGTGCCTCGATTCCGGTCTCGAGGTGATCCTTGAGTTCGTCGCGTAGGCTCTCTGATTCCTTTGCCGATCGATTCGCATAAAGCACGACCTGATCGAGATAGTTGTTGAGAATTTTGCTCATAGCTTTGTTTGTGAGTTGGGAAT
Source organism: Verrucomicrobiota bacterium (assembly GCA_038744685.1). Taxonomy (NCBI): domain Bacteria; kingdom Pseudomonadati; phylum Verrucomicrobiota; species Verrucomicrobiota bacterium. The sequence continues at coordinate 1,802 of JBCDMB010000033.1, read as the reverse complement.
CAGGCTGGTTGCGGTTGGGCGGAATTGTCGCCAAGGATGGAACTCATGACTTTGGTCAAGGCCGCCCACTCCTCGCGGTTGGCGGCAAAGGCTCTTTCGCCGCTTGTGGTCAGGCTGTAGTACTTTCGCTGCCGACCCGTCTCGCCCGCTTTCCACTCTGGCTTGATCAACTTGCGTTCCTCGAGGCGGTGGAGAACCGGATAGACTGTCCCTTCGCCCATCTTGAGATGGTGAGGGGCGAGATCGTTCAGCTCCTGGACGATCTTATACCCGTAGCTCGGTCCCTTCTCCAGAATCGCCATGAGTAGGGTTTCGACATTGCCGTCGAGGGCCTTCTTGCTGAGTCTCTTCATACCTTTTTCTGTCAAGTATCAAACGAGTGATACTTTATGGTGTCAAGTAATAAGGCACCCAAATTACGTTGACGCATCAATCAGATGAGGAGTCGGGTCTGGTGTTGGAGTCCGGCCGGTGGGCTTTACCCGATTCGAAGACTCAGGAGAACATTTCTTGAATGATCTTCACGTAGCCAATTGCGATTGAAACGGAAATCAGGTTCCCCAGTAGATAGTAGTCGTTGAATGTCTTTTCGTCGTTGTCCGCGTCGTCCCGTTTGAGTCTGGTCCCCAGTTTGAGAGCACCGAAGAGGGTGAGTGCGTGTGGGTATCCATTCAGAAGGCAGATAACGAGAAAACCTCGTTCAATCACTCCCTTGATGATGGAGCGAAGATCGAACCCGATCCTTTTGTAAACCCACCGAGCGAGGAGGGTGTAGCCGTATGCGATCAATATCTCGGCGACCAAAAGGCCTGCGATGAGGAGGAAAAGACTCATTTTCGTTGGACGAGGTGGTTGATCAGCGACTTTATCGCAAAGTATTCCTCGGTCATGAGTGTTTTACTTCGCTTGTAAATTTGTGAGCGGGTCTTTTCGAGGCGATCTGCAACCGCTTTGTAGTCTCGGTATGCGAGAAACTCAGTAATCAGCCCGTAGTCCTTGTCGACTCTCCACTTGTCAATGATTGCTTGGAAGACGAAGAACGCGTCAGTCAACGAACGCTGTATCTCCGCCTCTCTCAGGTTGATGTGAAATCTGCGTCCTCCTCGTTTGGATGCGTTCAGTAACTCTCTAGCCTCCGTCAGTCCACTACCCAACATTTCGTAAGCAACTTTCCTGTTGATGGGCGTATCTATTTCTCCTTGAGATAAGACGTAGCGAAGTTTGAACGTCTGTTTCTTCCGAATGATTGTTTCCTCGATCTGAAAGATTGCTTGGACAGCTTCCGCGAGGCTATGGGGCACCGATTGAAACTCATCGCCTAGAGTGATCGTGAGCGGTGACAGAAAAGCATTCGGAATTTCGCGGTTTGTCTCCTGAACAACGGCCTTCAAGCCGGCCATCAAACTACTCTGGTCCTGCTTCGAACTTTTGATGACATCCGCCATCAGGATCGTTCTCAGTTTGTGCATTGTGGTTCCTTCTTAGGGAGAAACACAAAATATGTCAATAAAACTGATACAAAATAGCTTATATCAACAAAACTGAAACAATATCTTCTATGTCATGATTCAGAATGATTCAGAGATTCGAAGGATAACACTCACCCCACCAATGACCAAAGATACCGAGCACTTTCCTTGTCGAGTTGATCGAGTGGGGGGAAGCGGTAGAGGTCGCCGAAGACGTCTTCGACGAGGTAGCTTCCGTCCTCCAAGTTGCGCGGCCAAGAGTCCAGAGCCGTCTGAAAGACTCGGTCGCCAGACTCGGTCTTGACTTTCCAAGTGCGCAATTCGAAGTCCGGT